>NZ_CAWUDP010000042.1:0-86756 GCF_963920835.1 Scytonema sp. PCC 10023 | reverse complement strand
GATGTTTAAAACCCTGGCTAATTGTCCCCCACCTCCCCCGAAAAAAATCGCTCTCGAAAGTTAGCACTTACCACAGTGCTGCGCCGCAAAGGGCTTGTACTAGATGCCGTTGCCGACAGCATACAAACACTACGCAGTCAACTAGCAGACAAGCCAGAGACACAAAAATTATTTGATGAATGGTCGAACGTTAATCAGCAGCTATCAGCATTAGTATACAAGGGACAGGGAAAGCAAAGCCCAACTGAATATAAAGCTCAATTTCAGCAACTGGAAGCAGAAAAAGAACGCCTAGAAGACGCTATCAGCACCAAAAGCGCTGAGTTCCGCACCGCCACCCAGCCAGTAGAGCTAGCAGCCATTCAAGCTAAAATACCCAAAGATGCAGCTTTGGTAGAAATTGTGCAGTATCAACCGTTCAATCCCAAGGCTAAACCGAGTGAACAATGGGGTAAACCGCGTTATGCGGCGGCGGTGCTGCGTTCTGTTGGGGAACCAAAGTGGGTTGATTTGGGAGATGCTGCAACTATTAACAAGTCTGTTGCTAATCTGCGAACAGCGTTGGCAAAACCAAGTGCGATTGGTGATAAAGACAACGCTATTTTAAAAGATGGTACAAAAAAGGGTGATAATCAACAAAAGGGCGATCGCAGTATTATTGATGTTCGTCCTACTGGTATAAACAAGTCTACCCCATCACTTAAGCAACTTGCTCGCAAATTAGATGAGCAAGTCATGGCTCCCATCCGTCCACTGTTAGGCGATGCACATCACCTACTATTATCACCCGACGGACAGTTGACACTAATTCCCTTTGAAGCACTACTAGACGAGCAAGATAAATACCTGATTCAACGTTACGCTTTCTCTTATGTAGCAGTGAAACCAAAAACCGGGTTAAGGAATTAGTTGCTGTGATAACGATAAGGAACTTGTGCTTTGGTGGTTGCTGTATTCCTTATTTGGTCAGAATGCGATCTCAAAATTGCTGTGATAACAATTCTTACTATTGATAAGGCGATCGCTCCTTTTACCTGTACACCTGAGGAAGCAGAAAGCGCCTATAAGCAGTTTTGTTGTAAAAATCAGCTAACTTCTGAGACAGAACTTCAAACTTGGCTAGAGTGCAATGGCATGACAACACAGGAACTACAAACCTATGTCACGCGCTCGCTAAAAATTGAAAAATTTAAGCAAGCTACCTGGGGTCACAAACTCGAATCTTACTTTCTTAGCCACAAGTCAAATGCCTCCCACTCGCTTAGGAGAATGGCTGGTGATTGTGCAACGCCGAAAAGTTGATTCCGGCGCAGTTAGATGATGCCATGCGTCAGCGATGCAACAGTGAACTATTCGCCGCTTGGTTGCAAGAGCAGTTCAATCAATTATGTTCCATACGTGTATTGAAATAGATTCAAACCTCCTAGCTAAAGCCCAAAGGTTAGTAATATGTGCACAATTCTGGTTTGCAAGCCAATTCTAGTTTTTTTGGGATTCTCTCTAATCAGCTATATTACCAATATACTCCCCTTCGCCTTTCTTTTTTCGTTAAGCACCCATCCAGTTGCTTCTACAATGCGTTCTGGTGTACTAGTTGTTGGTGTGTTGCTGGTAGCAGATGGATTATCAGCTACGGAAGTACTGGGATTAGACCGTTCTTCCATTCCAATCTTACGCCTCGCGGCGCACATACGTGCCATCAAAGAGCGCCCGTTTTTTATGCTCTCCTTGGTTTGTCTTGAGTGCCTGTGTCGGGTAATGTCGAGGCAAATATAACCACCGCGAAATCGTTTTTCTATCTGTTGATAGAGTGCAAAAGTTACTAGTAAATTTACTAGAAAATCAAAAACGCAATCATAAAATTTACAAAATTTGAGCTTTTTGGTTACGGGGTACGTAGATTTTGAGCGCTATCTAGCCTTGGAAGGGCTGCTTTTTATCCAAAACCCTTAAGAATTATTTAATAATTACCTTAATTTAAAGACTGGAAGTCTGTTGCTGACCTCTAACAATGGTTTGATGGGGGTTCTGGTGACAAAAGGTTAACACAGATATAGCAAACTTTGTTGTCAGCTCTCTTTTGCAGAGAAAGGTGTTTTTCCGATGTCATCAAGAACATTTAGAACTGAAAAAACTGGTTTTTTACTTAGGCGATCGCAGCATCGTTCCTCACACCAATCCATCACCATCTATCCATTGATGATTGGGGCGACTGTAGTCATGTTACTGGACATGATTCTGAGTGCAAGTTTAGTCAGCTTTGCAACTTTTGGTACCGCAGTTTTTGGAACTGCCGCAATTATCTGGCGACACGAACTCAATCATTTTTTCAATTGGCTGACTCGATTGAACCGCCGTTATAAAATTGCCACTGTTTTCTTTACACTGGTGGGTGCATTCTTCCTATTAGATGCTTTGGCTACTCCGGCTTCTGCCCAGTTTTTTCAAAATGCAGAAAGTTGGATGAGCGGGCAGTTTGGAGATGCTGGTGAGGCGATTCCTTTGGTCTTTAACGTGCTGCGGGGCTTGTTCTTACTTTACTTAGGAATTTCCTTAGTTAAGGTCATTCAAGCAGCTCGCCAAGATGAGGATTGGCAGAATTTAGCCCGGACACCGATGATTATTCTAATTGCGGTAACAATGGGTGATATTCTGGCGAATTTGATTGTCGGTGGCGGTACTGGTGGCTAGGCATGGAGCCGAATAAATCTAAATTTCGCACTGTAAATGCAACTCTTGGAAAGCAACCGAATATTGGTCCATTTCCTGCAGACCAACTTATTCCTTGGACAATTATTTTTGGCATTTCTTATTGTTTATGTCACGGAATGTTGAAATTGAATTGGATTTGGACGTGCGCTGTGGCTGCTTGGGGAATATCTACTTGGTGGGTGCTTACAGGGTCAAAAGCTTGGCGATTCTTAGCTAAGTTTGTGATGACTCCTACTTGGACAAGAGTGCGCGTACCATATCAACGAATATTGCAATTAAATAATTATACTGGTCCGAAGAAAGCCAAGAAAGTTAAAAAAACGAGGTGATAATGTGACTCCTAAAGGAAAAACAAAAGTTGGTAAAGCAACCGTTGACAACGGGGTAACAAAAGTTCGTTATTCACCTCTGGAAGATGCCTTTGCTTTGGTGTCGATGTTGCAAATTAATCTGCAAGGTAGGCAAGTTGGTGCTTACGTACTGCGAAAGGGATTGAACAACTTTATGATTCACTTTGGGTTTGAATGCAAAGGCATTCATGCCACATTGCGAACAGAAGAAATTGACCCAGTGTTTGACGCAATTGAATCAGGTTTAAAAGATTTACCCGAAGGAGAACGTTTAACGATTCATCTTGGCTCTTTTACTTCAGATGAAAAAAGACAACAGGAACTACGCAATTTATCTGCAACTGCTCCTAACCAAGAATTGCAGTATCTTCTGATGGGAGAGCGATCGCGCGTCCAACAATTAACAAAGCAAGGGATTCGCAAACCAAAAACTTTAAGGTTATACTGCACATATACAGTTGAGCCGGACATAGCAGGCTCAACTGACGCAATTGAAAAACTTTTGTCTCGCCTGGAACGTTCCTGGAAGTCGTTCACGGGTGAAATCAACGAGATGCAATTTGTTCGGATTGAGCGCCTACTCTACGCATCCTTTACTGATGGCTACCAGCTATGGGAACAATTACTCGCTAATAAAATGGGCTTAGATATTCGCCCGTTAACTGCAGAGGAACTTTGGGCAGTTCTCTGGGAGCGGTTCAACGACACGCCTCCACGGGACATCCCTCAACTGCTGGTTTTGGATGAAGACGGGCTTAGAGAAGAAGTGTACTCCCAAGTGCATCCCACCTCTTTATTAATGGAAAGTGAGTCATCAATTCCCGTTGCTGACCGACGTTGGGTACACATCAAAGGGAAATATGTTGGCGCACTTACCTTCGCTGATAAGCCTGGTGGGTGGGCGGACAAGGAGCGCCAACTGCGTTATTTGTGGGAGGTCGTTTCACGGGAACGGATTTACGACACCGAGATATATGCACAGCTGATGCGGGCGAACGAGACGTTGGTCAAAACCAATATGCAGCGTCTTACCAAGCAATCAAATACCAGCGCTCAAATCGCCAGTGAGAAAAACTCAGTTGATGTTAAATCCTTGCTCAATATCAAAAAGTCAATTGCTGCTCAGGAAGAGTTATATGAGGGAGCCGTTCCCATCCACACTGCTGTGGTGTTTCTGGTGCATCGAACAACCCGTGAGCAGCTAGATGAAGCTTGCCGATATCTGCAATCTTGTTTTTTGCGTCCAGCTTGGGTGGTGCGCGAAACCGAATACCCTTGGCGAATTTGGTTACAGACTTTCCCGATTTCCTGGGAACGCTTAATGACGGTTCCTTTCAATCGACGGCTGGTTCACCTTAGTGGTGAAGTCCCTGGATTGATGCCCTTGGTGAGGACGAAAGCCGGAGATGACACGGGATTTGAACTCATAGCTGAAGAAGGCGGGACGCCCACTTTCCTCAATCTTTATACCCAGCACAAGAACCTGGGATTATTCGGTACAACTCGCAGTGGTAAATCTGTAGCGGCGGCGGGAATTCTCACCCAAGCTTTAGCTCATGGAATGCCCGTCGTGGCGATGGACTATCCCAAACCAGATGGTAGTAGCACGTTTACCGATTACACCCGCTTTATGGGGAAAGATGGCGCGTACTTCGACATTGGGCGGGAAAGTTCAAATTTGTTCGAGTTGCCCAATCTGCGATCGCTCGACCCAAAATTGCAGCAGGAGCGGTTTGAAGACTACAAAGATTTCTTGCAGACGGCGCTGTTAGCAATGATTGTGGGAACAAAACGCTCTGAAGGTGGTGCAGCTTCACTGGTAATGACCGATACAGTGCGGTCAATTTTGGCACTGGCAATTACAGCTTTTTTTAGTGATGACCAAATCCGCGATCGCTATGCTGCTGCATTCACTTCGGGCTTTGGTTCACCAGAATGGCAAGCGATGCCTACCCTGGTTGACTTCTTGAGCTTTTGCTCCTACGAACGACTGCGCTTGGACGCTTTGGCTGGAGATACCAAAGCTGGGTTAGAGCAAGTGAAATTGCGCTTACGCTTCTGGCTCAGTAGCCGGGTGGGTAAAGCAATCTCTCAACCGAGTACGTTTAACAGTGATGCTAGGTTACTCGTCTTTGCGCTGCGTAACCTGTCTAACGATGAAGATGCAGCTATTCTGAGTTTGAGTGCTTACTCAGCAGCGTTACGTCGGGCGTTGGCGGCTCCAGCAAGTGTGTTTTTTATCGATGAAAGTCCGATTCTGTTTGAATACGATTCAATCGCTGCTCTTGTGGGGCGCTTGTGTGCTAACGGTGCTAAAGCAGGGATTCGTGTCATTTTATCAGCTCAAGACCCTGACACGATTGCAAAATCTCCAGCCGGTGCCAAAATTTTCCAGAACTTGACCACTCGCCTGATTGGTCGGATTCAACCGACAGCAGTGGATAGTTTTGTCTCAATTCTCAAGTATCCGCGAGAAATCATTGGGCGCAATGCCACAGAAAGTTTCTTTCCGAAGAAATCTGGGATTTATTCGCAATGGCTGTTAGATGATGCTGGGGTGTTTACATTTTGTCGTTACTACCCAGCCCTAAATCTCCTAGCAGCAGTGGCAAATAATCCCCACGAGCAAGCCCAAAGAACAGCAGCACTCGCTCGTCATGCTGACAAGTTTGTGGCACTCACTGAGTTTTCTAAACAGTTAGTGGAATCACTGTAACAAAATTTGCAATCAACCTAAAATTCTAGAGGATTTATGAAAGCACGTCAGTGGAAAAAAGTTGTGTATGGTACAGCTTTTGCGCTCGCACTTCTGGGAACAGCAAACACTTCTACTCTTGCTATGACCGTTCCCTTTCAAGGTGATAATCCCTTAGCTCAGGTGTTTGAGCAATTTACTTCTCAACTTGGTTCTTTGCAAAATTATGTGTCGTCCATCCTCTCTGACAAGATTGAACCTCTAACTGAGTCCTTGGGAGGGGATTTACAAGCTGCTATAGATGAAGCGATAGGTGCATTGGGTTTACCTGACCCCACTGTTGCCAGAAAAGAAGTTGAGAAAATCGCTTCTAGTAGTGATGCTGCAGTTAACCCAGTTGAAACTGCTACTAACGAAGTGGATCGGCAAATTACCCGTGCGGTTAGTACGTCAACACTAGGTAAGGAAGGTCAAGAGCGCACCCAGCAACAAATTCAGCGCACTCAACAATCGATTGAGCGAGTCCAGCAACAAGCAACGGCTGCTCAAGGCGAAGTTGTTACGCAGAACGTGATGAAGCAGATTGCTCAACAAAACGCACAACAAGCAGCAATCTTGGGAGCGATGCGGGCTGATGGGCTGAGACAGCAACAGTCGCAAGATTTAGCGAATGTCAACTTGACTAATATCTCTCGCGCTGTTGATGGTCAAAACCAAGCCAAGCAAAGGGAAACGGTGGGTCAAGGATTTCAAAACTACCGCACTGCTGCTAAAGCGCGGTTGTTCTAAAACTAGGAAGGGTACAAAGTTATGCCGCTACAAGTGTTATTTCAACTGTTCAGTTCTGAATTCATTATTGCTCAAACATCAAGAGTCGGGGAAGAAGCTTCTCGAATCACTGAAGATGGGGCAGCAGCAAGTGCTGCAATTGCCGAATCTATGAACGGACTTTGGAATGACGTACTAGGCGGCGGCTTGTATGCAGCGATCGCACAACTGGGTCTGTTCTTTGGGGTTGGTACTCTGCTGTTATTCATTGTTCAGTGGGCGAAAGACATGGTGGACGGTGATCACCCCAAGGCTTTCTCGGAACTGATTTGGCCCCTTGTGGTCGTCGTTCTCCTTAGCAATCAAGCTCAACCTTTAGCAGCAGCAACCAGGGGTTTACGTGAGATTATCAACCAGACGAATCAAACGCTGTTAACTTCTACTTCAGCTTCGATTCAACTCCAAGATGCGTATCAGCGGGCGATGGCTAATATTGGTTCCCAGGATGCGGCGCGATCGCTCTCTACTCAGTGCGAATCCATTGCTGATTTTCAACAACGCCGCCAATGTATGGAGAATGCTGTTGCTCAAGCAAAACAAATTGCTGATAGTTCTCCTAATGGTGGTCAGGGGTGGTTTCCTGATTTTGGCTTGAGTGAATTTTTCAGCACGAATATATTTCAATTGGCAGTGAGAGGTTGGTTAATTGCCTTTTCAATTGCCTTTCAATGGATCATTGAAATCACCATGCTACTGACTGGTTTGTTGGGACCATTAGCAGTGGGTGGCTCACTGCTTCCAGTAGGTCAAAAAGCAATATTTGCTTGGCTAACAGGCTTTTTTAGTGTGGGCATGGCAAAGCTTTCTTTCAATATTATCTGTGGACTTGTTGCCACCCTCGTTGTCAATGCTGGGGAGAACGACCCGATGGTTTTTGCCTTTGCCACTGGGCTGCTTGCCCCGATTTTAGCAATGGCGATCGCAGCTGGTGGAGGCATGGCAGTTTTTAATAGCTTATCCAGTATTGCTCGTTTTGGATTAAGCAATGTTTTTACCCGACTTGTACCTTAATTGAAATAACTAAAACCAGCGAGGATTTGTGGCTGTCTCTAAAGATATTAGCAATGATTCAGTTGACCAAAAGCGCCTCCGCTTTTTGAATCGTCAACAAACTAAATTCTCTACAGGTGATGCTTTAGCTTTATTTGCTGTTGGAACATTTGGATTACATATTCTGACTTTTTTTGTGTTGCTAATGCTGTATGGTTCTTACTCCTCACTTAGTAAGAAAGCACCTCCCTCTCTTGTGCAATTAGAAACAGGTAAGTCAATTACAGTAGCGCCTTTGGGCAGTTTGGAACGCACACCCCAAGTAGTAACCCGGTTTGTGACAGACACGATGACTCTAATAATGAATTGGTCAGGAACTCTCACTCCTACAACGGTTGAAGAAGCAAATAACCCGAAATTAGATCCAGGAGTAGACATTCATTCAGTGGGTAATGGACGCGGCAAAGTAACAACTGGTGCGTGGCAGGCATCCAATGCTTTAAGTGAAGATTTCCGTAAAGACTTCTTAAAGTTGCTAGCTGATTTAACCCCTCAAAGTGTGTTCAAAGGGACAACCCAAGTCGTGTTAGTTCCCTTATCAATCCAACCACCTATAAAAATTGCTGAAGGTAAATGGAAGGTTAAAATGGTTGCTAATTTAACCGTGTTTGACCGTGGTAATAATTTAGGAGAAGTCATTGCTTTTAATAAAGAAATATTTGTCCGGGCAGTGTCAGCACCAGAGCCACCCGCGACGATGACTGGACTAGCGGCTGTGATTTACCAAGTTCGGGCAAGTGGGTTAGAAATCTATGCAATTCGAGATTTACCAGAGGAGAATTTGTAATGAGTCATTCTCAAAATGGAACAACGTTACTACCGCCAGATGACCAGTTAGACTCAGAGTGGGATGAAGCGAAACTGGCTCAATTAATTGGTTTTGATGATGATTTGAATGCCGAGGAAGTAACAGGCGAGTTAATTTCAGAAGGGGTAGATGGCACTCTTACCGAAGGTGAAAAAGCTGATTTATCTCATGATTCTAGTCAGAATGTTATTGCTCAATCTGAACTATTTGATGACCCACAAACTGGTAAAACCCAGCCGACTTTATCAGGAAATCCGTTTGCGAAATTGGGCGTAGTGGGATTGGGATTGCTGGTGGTGTTTGGTTCTAGCGCCATGTTTTTGAACACCATTATGAGGTCAAAACCTAAATCTGCTCCGAGTATGGTTACGGTATCCAAACCCGAAATCAAAGAGACGGAAGTTGAAACTCAGGAAGTTGAGACAGGTAAGTTCAAAGCGCAATTAGCATTAGCAAGCCAAGCTGAAAAAATTAAGTCAGTCGAGCAGTCTAAGAGTCCTAAAACTACAACTGTTAAGAAACCAACGGATAAACCATCTTCCTCCACTGCACCTGTAACCCGATTAGCGGTGAACAAAAGTCAAACCGTACCACCTGTCCGCTACGTTGCGGTGAACAAAAGTCAAACCGTACCACCTGTCCGCTACGTTTACGTTTCAAGACCGCCTCAACCCGTTCGACAACCACTACGCCTGCCAGTTCAACAATCAGTTCAACAACCTGTAAGACTAGCGCCAATTAGTTCCCCAACAGTGCGAGAAACACCAAAGTCTAACGCATCTGCGTCTGATTCAAAGCCAGTTGATCCAATGGAGCAATGGGCAGCAATGAGTCGTTTGGGGAGTTACGGCGGTACTCAAACGAGTGAAGTTACTGCATCTGCCTCAAACGAAACTTTGCGGCAACCCTCAGTAAGTGCGCCTGCCCGTTTAGCCTCGGCAGATACTTCACATCTGCCCTCTGAGCAAAGCTCACAGCAGCATGGCTCTGCCATACAGGAGGTTAGGGCGCGCTCCGCTTCAGATAAAGTAACAATTAAGCGTGCCACTCCAGTCCGAGCTATGAGCGATGGATTTGTCCCTCAAGAACCAGCGGCTCTTGATGCAGTGGTTGCAGCTCAAGTTAATCCGGCCCAAGAAGCTGCTCTGCTCACGGGTGTCCCTGTGCAACGGCTAACAGTGGGCGGTCAAGCTCAAGGGAAGTTAGTTACCCCAGTAATTTGGGCTGATTCTAAGAGCAGCACCACTGTTGCTACCAAGTCTGACCGCGAGAGCGAGAAGTTTATTATCCAATTGGCTGAATCATTGACTGATGAACAGGGCTTTGTGACGTTACCTGTGGGTACTGCTATTGTTGCTCAAGTGGTTGATATTCCTAAATCAGGACTTGCCCAGCTGGAGGCAACGCAGATTGTAATTGATGGTCAAGAATATGTCCTCCCATCTGGAGCGATTAGTATTCGTGGTACCAAGGGTCAGCCTTTGATTGCTAATAAGTGGGGCAATAAAGGTGGTGCGATTGCATCTCACGATGCCACAACGTTTTTATTTGGCTCGCTTGCCAAAGTAGGCGAAGTGATAAATCGACCAGATGTTGAATCATCGACGAGTACAAGTGGCTCTGGCTTTAGCACTTCCACCACGACTCGCAGCTCGTCCCCCAATTTATTAGGCGCGGTATTAGAAGGAGGTTTTGCACCTCTGACCAAGCAAATCTTGCAGCGTAACGAACGTGACCTTCAGAAAATGTTACAGCGCTCTGATGTTTGGTATGTCCGTGCTGGAACAAATGTCCAGGTATTTGTCAATCAATCGTTTGAGTTTTGAGTTATGGCAGTCCTATTTGATTTATGAGAATGAAATGTAACCGCAGAGGCAAGGCAGTGCGTTGCGGAGCCAGCGCTGCAGGAGGGTTTCCCTCCGGAGCCACCCCCGTGCGGAGGTTCCCTCCGTTGAGGGGAGTGGCGTCAGGCGACTGGCGTTGGGGTTCCCCCCGTTGTAGCAACTGCCGTGCGGAGAACACAGAGAAAGAAAGTACTAGAGACGAATAATTTCACGACTGATTTGGGAGTGCTATATGAAAACCTTACTGTGGCGACGCATCACTTTAATTGCTTTGATATCGACTGGATTGACATTCAGTGTCTTCGGTTCTGGTCGCAGTGTATTTGCCCAAGAAACCCCTAGTTCAGTGCGACGTGTTTCTGTGCCCGTAGCAACAGGGCAAAGTGCAGCCTCACCAGTTTTGATTGAATTGTCTCCTGGGTACGGAGTCAACATCAATTTTATTCCCACGGGAGAGACAGTTGAAAAAGTGTGGTTCGACAATCCCTCTTTCGCCACCTTGGATGTGGATGGTTGTTTATCGGGTTTAGGGCGAGAGTGCCAACAATTTCAGGGGGCAACTGTTTTACATCTGCGGCGGATTAACCCGTTAAATATACCGGGACTCCCGAAGACAAATAGCACACTCCTGACTGTCGTTACTGCGGGTTCAGCTGGGCGACGGGTGTATGTGTTCCGAGTGGCGATGGGGGGTAAAAATCCTAAATACCATACGGTTGAGGTCACACCCAAGGAAGTGCCTTCAGCTGTAGCGAGTCATCCCCCACGTTTGACATCGGTTCTCGCACAGTATCAAGATTGGCAGATCATGAGTCGCGGCTTAATTGTTGCTCAACAACAGCGCCTTATTCGACGTGACTCCCCATTGTGGAAGCGAATTGAAAACTTTTTGGTAAGCGTTAAGGTGGGTGAACCAACTGAAGTCGCCGCAGCGAAGAGTGGAATTTCTTTGCAGCTGGTCAAACGCCTCCAAGAACTAGGAAAAACGTCGCCTGTTCAACCTCCAGTGCAGACGACTTCAATCATTACAGTTAAATAATCGTCAGAGGAAAGGCAGTGAAATTGCTGAGGAAATTCTGCGGGTTTGGCACGGGATTAAGTTTATCGTTGGTCATTTCTGGTGTTTTTATGGGTGATTGCAGTAAGCGATCGCTGGCTGTAACTGAGCCTAGTAGTCCAGTTCCTACAATCACTTGGCAAAACACCCAGCTACCAGATTGGAATCAAATTACTTTTTCATCTCTACCTGGTATCACCAAATCTGGTTCTTTCTTTGCACCCGAAAGTGTATCTGAGCAGCTGGGATATGACCCGTCTCGCACTTGGGTTGCCGGACAAACGCCCGCTCAGTACATGAAAATGGGCGATTTTCAGGATAGTTTTAAACTCCAACAATTCAATCTTCAGTCCATTAGTGAAATTGTGGGGCTGGATTTAAGTAAAATTAATCTCTCAGACTTTGGAGTGATGCAGTTCCAAACTTTAGAGAGTTTAGTACAGGCGATTCCGGCTTTAAAAAATCTGCCCATCACCGAAGTCCAACCAATTTTTAATCTACTGTCTCAAGAACTGGCAACACAGTTTGACAGTACACAAACAATCGGACAATTATTGCAGCAGTCTCCACATTTAGGTCAGTTAGAGTTTGCCAATCTGCCAATGAACTCCTACGGTTTAGATGCGATTCCAGGGTTGGATAGTACGCCGATTGCGGCTTTTAAGAATTGGCAAGGTGTGAACATTGATAAAATTCCCGGTTTAGCTGATGTGCCTTTTTCACAATTTCCTAATCCTGCTAACCCCGTAGGTGCAGATGTGGGTATTGTTGATATTGCTTTTGGAACTGATGAACAGCAGCGGGAACGCACGATTTCTGGCAGCAACAAAGAAGGATTTAATGTGCCGTGTGAGAAAGATTGCGCCCACATAGAGTTATCTGGCTCACCCTTAGTTTTAGGCAAACAGTGGATTAGTGGAAAGTACCAATTGGTGCGCGGTGGTAAAGGAATTTTGGCAAGCGTAAATGGCGGTAAAGAACCAACCGGACGCCACCCGTTTGGTGATGCTTTTAAGGTTGTCGTGTGGGACACTTCAGAAGTTGATGGCATGGTATCCCAAGCTTTATTCTTCCGTGCTTGTATGCGGAAAGGATTGGTGGATTTGGGGTGTACACCTTACTTTATTGGTCCGATTCCCTGGCTAACTTACAAAGAAAAGGAACCAATTTTTTTGGGTTTGGTGACGGGTGGTGCAAGGAACAATTCAGTTTCCATGCCAACGGGTAAAAAAAGTAGTGGATTTAGTTTGAAGAATCCCGTAAATACGAGTGTTAAACCTCTTACTTTTTCAAGTTCAGGTGATTGCTCAAAACGACATCAAGGGGTAGCAATAGATGCTCTATCGGATGCACTTTCGGAGATAGAAGGCAATTACGATTCTGTGGGGGCGTATGTATGTGATAGCGCGGGTAACTGTGGTCGTGGCTTAGGTACAAAGCAATTTATGTCGTATCGCCCGGACGTGCGTTCGCTTATATCAAGTAATCCTGGTGGTCAAGAATTTCTTGCCAAGGTGGATAAAGGGCAAGCGGTAACGGGTGAGGAAATGATGATGTATTTTCCACCCGCTGCTCAACAGGGTTTATTGAAATCTGACATAACGAACTTATTGGAAAAAGCCTCCCAACAGATTGACCCGACAACGGGGCAACCCTTTACTGGAAAGCGATTAATTGAACGAGTGGCACAAATGCACTTTGGGGGTGCTTTTATTCCCATTGATGCGGCGGTGAGTGATGTACATGGCAAATTTTCAGTTAAAGGCTATGGCGAAAAGGCAGCTGCTAAATACACACAATGCTTGCAATTAATGGGATGTTTTTAAAGTAAATTATGCAATTAAAAATGAACCGTTTACCTAATATAAAATATTCTAAAATCCCAGCGATTCTTGCAATTAGTTGTATAGCATTGTTTGTCGTTACCGCCTTGTTTGTAAAGGCGACTTCATCAAAAAAAGGTGGGCAATCACTTACCTGGACAGATGCTAGGGATATTGCACCTGCATCACTCATTGAAAGGGCGTTGCGACAAAACTCAATAGGTGGTATTGAAGCCAAATCAATCAAAGTTTTGCAAGTCCCGTCTCACGGTGCAGGTAAATTATACATTTTTGATTTCCAATCGCCGCAACTTTGTGGAGTGGGTGGTTGTATCTATCCGGTTTATCAAGAGTCGGGTAAGTTGGTTCTTTCGGTAATTGCTAACCCGAACTTACCCAAAGGTGAAGTGTTAATTCGAGCGGATGACACAGTGCAGAATGGATTTTCGTGCCTCGTGATTACTCAAAGTACATCAACAGAAGGCATGGTATCACGCTCACACTATTGCTATCAGGGTGCGGCATTTGTCAAATTTAACGAGGCTTTGACGAAGGTGGGTGAGAACAAGTAAAAAGTAAAAAGAAAGAGAGAAAAATATTATCTTTTGACTTCGAGCGAAGTGACAGTACCATTTCTTATTTTGACTTTTAACTTGGAGCAAGCGACATCAGCCATGAATACTCACGTTTCAACTCACTACCTAATTCAAATGCCAGCGTCCCCATCGCAGTCTACGACAGGACGGGTCGGTGAACAACTTACGGGTTTACTCAAATCACAATCAGGGCTAATGCTCTTGGGTTGTTTGGTGGTCATCGCAGTTTTGCAACTCTGGAGCGCTAAGAGCGCGAAGAAAGGCAAGATTGCTACTAGCTATTGGGGTGGTAGCAAGGAAAAGCAAAAAGCAGCGATCATAGCTAAAAAGCAAATGTTAAAAGTGACACGCAACAACGTGGCGCTGTATGTGGGTACTCCAAGAGAAATGCGCGATCGCCTAGAAAATGAATGGCGCAAGGATGGATTGATGAAAACACCATCTCCTCTCAAGTGGACAAAGCCACTGCAATCGCTTAACGCCACCCCCACTTTATACATCCCAGATGCCCAACGGGGTATTGCCGCTATCGGTGCAGCAGGTTCTGGTAAGACCTTCAGCGTGATTGACCCCCTGATCCGTTCTGCTTTTGACCAGGGTTTTCCAATGTGTCTGTACGACTTCAAGTATCCGGCTCAAACTAAACGCGCCGTAGCCTATGCCATGAAGCGCGGCTACACAGTGCGAGTGTTTGCACCGGGGTTTCCAGAGTCGGAAGTCTGCAATCCCCTGGATTTAATTAAAGACGAAGAGGATGCGATCGCAGCAGGTCAAATGGCGATGGTGGTTGCCCGTAACTTTGATAAAGGTGGCGGAAATAACGGTGGGGATAAGTTTTTTGAGGAAGCTGGGGACAGTTTGGTTGAGGGGATTTTGCTTGTCACCAAGGCGATTCAAACTCTTACTGGGGACGATAAATACTGCGATTTGATGATGGCGCAGGCGATTTTATCTTTACCCAATTTGCCAGCGCGATTAGAGGCGGCTTCCAGGGACAAACTGAAAATCTGGACAACTCGACCTTTATCTCAGCTCATCAGCGTCAAGGACTCTGAGAAAACCGTTGCCAGCATTGTGGGGACAGCACAGCGCATCTTCCAGCGGTTCCTCAAGAAAGACTTTGTAGGTGCATTCTGTGGCAAGACGACCCTCCCCCTAGATTTGGATGGTAAACAACTGATCGTGTTTGGCTTAGACCGCAATAACCGGGATATTGTGGGACCGCTGTTGGCTGCTATCTTACACATGATTGTATCTCGGAATGTATCGCGGACGGTTCCCCGCAAAGACCCTTTGGTTGTGGCGCTGGATGAATTACCGACTTTATATCTGCCAGCACTGGTGAATTGGCTCAACGAAAACCGGGAAGACGGATTTTGTGGGATTTTAGGCTATCAAAACATTGTTCAGTTGGAGAAAGCTTACGGTAAGGAATTGGCTCGTGCCATTTTGGGAGGAACGGCAACAAAGTTTATTTTTAACCCCCAAGATCCAGAATCTGCCAAGCTATTTTCTGATTACTTGGGAGAGATGCAAGTGAATTTCAAATCTAAATCTCGAAGCACTGGCAAAGGTGGCACAACTCAAAGCTTAAATGACCAAAACCAGAAACGGCACTTGCTGGAAGCGGCTGAGTTTGCCAAATTAGGGACAGGACGGGCAGTGATTATTAACCCAGCTTACACCCGTGGTAATGAAGCGTATGTTCCCTTACTGCAATCAGTGAAAGTTCCCCAGGCAGATATTGCCCAAATGAATTGGAGTGAGGCGAAGTGGGACTTGATTCGTCAAAGATTAATTGCCAGTAATTCATCAGGTGTGACTGATGAGGAGCGATCGCGTCAATTTCAAGAGCGGCGTGATTTAGCTGAACAATTGTTCCCTGCACCAACAGAAACACCTGTCGAAGAAGACTTAGCAGCAGTGTTTTAATACCCAGCGCGGGAAGTCCCCAGATGCGGTGCAGCGGAGTGCGTGGGTAGTTCATATTTGTTACTTAAGATATAGCGCATGAATACATCTTTACTTTCACAACTAGCCGAATATCCTGAATGGCAGGAGCGCGTAGAACAAGCGATGCAGCTACCTCCTTTTGAAATGAATTACTCGCCCTTGGTAACTGAAGTCTTTGATCAGCAAGGCTTACTTGTAGGTGAGGTACTAGGAAGTGTTGTTTATGAAGGTGAGCGAAATATAGATGAGCCAAGCAAATTTATTGCCTGGTTTTTTGATGGCAAGCTAGGAGTTTTTTGCTGTGGTAATCAAGTCATTGTGAATCGATTGCACATTCTGGCGACTGTGTACAAGAATGGAGGTGAATTGTAATGTCTGGTGTTTTTCCTATCTCTGCGGGTGAGTCTGGCTCTTTTACCGAGCAGTATTTACGGTTGATTGAAGACTGGCTGCGGGAGTTTGTTGACAAAAATAAACAGCAGCAAGAAGCAGACAAGAAACCAGAAATTGAAATTACTGATGGCAATCGCATTGTTTACGGTCAAGGAGTTAATGACCTTAGTCCCTCTATCCTTGAGCGATTGGGTCAATTGCAGAATACTCCTGTTGGTGGTGTTGTAGAGAGCGCCGTTTCAATGCGAGTCAAGTTAGATGGTAAGGTTGTTCTCGAATCTGATGAGTTAGGTAAAGTAATTACTAACTCATTTTATGAGCAATATCGTGATAATAAAACTCCTCAACAAATTGAGGCACTGCCTGTCACAGATGAATATCCAGATTTGGATAATCCTTTTGTGAATGAGGAGGAATTACCAGATGAATACAATCAAAGTGTGAATGTTGAAGAACAGCCTAATTTAGGAAAAGTTATACCTCAAGAACCTGATTCAGTAGTAACATATCCTATACCACCACAACCACAAATTCAACAAACTTCTGTTGTTACTGAAACTGGCGGGGCAAGAGTAAAGACTGCTCTTGAGACATTGCCCGATAGCAGTTTAAAACAGCTTTTAACTGCTCAACTGAATCAAATGCAGGAACTGCAACGCTCTCAACTACAAAATCAACAACGGCAGTTTGATGAGTTAATCAAAGCGCGGTTTCAGGAACCTAAAAACACGAACTGGTGGCAGCAAGCAGCGCGTTCTGTGGCGAATACTGCTCAAACTGCGTGGGCTTCTTTAGTAAGGCGATCGCGTGATGTCAAAGCAGCAGCAGCGATTAAAACTTTGTTTGATACAAGCACATCACCAGGTGCAACTGCTTATCATACTGCGGGTTATGCCATCGCCCGTTCTGGGCAATCTTATACCTTAAGTGATAAGTCAGGTAAGACATTAATGCAGTTTGACGCATCCCCGATTGGAGTGCGTGTCTCACAGTCAAGCCAGCTGGAGATATCAGTCTATCAAGACCTCAAACAACTCCGCATTTCTCAAAGCCGGGGTGAAGAACCTAGTGGGGCATTTGCCCCTGTGGGTAAGAAAGAGACAGAGTATTTTGCTAGAGTCAATGCGATTACCACAGCTTTAAGTCAATACGCTCAAAGGCAAGGAAAAGATGTTCAAGTCGATGGTCAATTTTCATACAAGTGGAAAGCCACTCCTGATGGCAAAGTGCGGATAGATGCTAAAGATGGGCGTGGTTCGCTGTTGCTTAAGGCCCAAGGGCAGATGAAAACTCGCATGAGTGAGCGAGACTTAGCTTACTTCGAGCAAATGTTGCCAGTTCTCCAACAATCCACGCCACAACGTCAAACTCAACTACCTCAAACACAATCTCAAAAGCAGTCTCAAAAACAACTAGAGCTTAATTAAAGCGGTGTCATAACAAGTAAAAATAAAAAGTAAAAAGGCAAAATAACAAAACTCCTAAATTTATTTAGGGGTTTGTAGAAACAAGTAAAAATTAAAAAGAGATTTCTCTTTCTTTTAAATTCTGACTTGAAGCGTAAGCGCAAAGCGTGCCGCAGGCATACGCGTATTATGTTCTGGAGAACTCAGCGACGCTCATCTCAACCTGTTTTAAAGAGTAAATCCTCGTAAATGAAAATATTTTAAACCAATGAATGTACAAGAGCTAAAAACACTGATTGCTGCCGGTGAAAGGGTAATTTCTGTTGTTGCACCTGTAAGGGAGCGACTAACAATTTTATCATTGTTACACAAAGAGCTTACACCCCAGTTAAAACTGCCTATGTATTTGTGGAATTTGGGGCAAGGACAACAATTCAACTCTGTTAACTATAACGAGCATGATGAGCGTGTTGCGATAAGGGAAGGTTTCAAGTTTGGGGAGTGTAACCAAAGCACTCCAGGTCAACGTGCGCTTGCTGCCTTAAAATTCGTTAGGGAGCAAACCCATACAGGAATCTTTGTATTAGAAAATTTACCTGCTTGTATGAAGGGTATTGACGGGGATGAATTAAAATCACTGTTAATTAATACTTACTCAGAGTTAACAGCGACTGAATCTGAGAAGTTTTTGATTCTGCTTGTTACCGATGAAATGGAGTTACCTGCGACCTTGAGTGGGCTAATTGAGACTTTAGAGTTGCCGTTGCCTACAAGTGATGAGATAGCTGAGTTGATTTCAGCTTACTTGCCAACTTTGACCGGCGAACAAGTTGAGCCACAAGAAGTTGCTGCGCTCACCACTGCTGCTGCTGGGTTAACCAAGGAAGATATTAAAGCCGGATTAAGGCTGGCAATTGCAGCCCAAAGTGACAAAGTGCAAGAAACCGACATAGTGCGTTCGCGTAGCGTGCGCTACTCTGCGAGAAGCCGCCCTCTGGGCGTCTACGCACAATCGCTGTTGAACTATAAAATCAACCGCTTTGCATCGTTTAATTTAAATTTTGTCCCAAAGCCAAATGTGCGCGACTTTGGGGGTTTGGATAACTTGAGGCAGTTTATTCAAGATGCCAAACGCGATTTTGCGCCTGAAGCACGAGCCGCTAATATCCCGCTCCCTAAAGGGTGTTTGCTAGTTGGACCACCGGGAACGGGTAAAACACTGGCAGCAAACGTCTCAGCACGGGAATTGGGATTTCCTCTGGTTAGTGTAGATACAGGAGCAGTGGCGACGGGTGGGGCGACTTATTTAAAGCGGTTACTGACTCGTGTTGAAGCCTGCGCTCCAGTTCTGCTTTATTTTGATGAATTAGACAAGTTGTTTACTGCTAATACAATTTCAGGGGAAGATTGCAGCAGTAAACAAATTTTGGGGACTTTGCTTACCTGGTTGCAAGATAAGCAAAGTCCTGTGTTTGTAGTGGCAACTCTCAATCGACTAGATGCACTGCCTCCAGAGTTAACTCGTGTAGGTAGATTTGATGAAATTTTTTATATTGGCTTTCCAACTGCCATTGAGCGTAAGCAGATTGTTACACTCCACGCCTCACGATTTGATGAGCGCTACCACTGCCCTGATAGCCCTTTGAGTGAATCCCAATGGCGGATTTTGTTGGGTAAGACGGTTAACTGTACAGGAGCTGAACTGGCTCGAATGGTAGAAAAGGCAGCTCGTAAATTATTCCACCAATCTCTACCAATTCAAATAGGGTTGCATGAACTTCTAGCAGAAAGAGAAGCAATGGTGCCGCTTTATGTCCGCGACACCGATAGAATCTTGGCAATTGAAAATCGGGCTAGATATGTCGCCCAACCAGCATCTAGAGAAGACACTAGCATTTATGCTCCGCCCAGTAGCACATTTTGGGGTGAGAAAAGCGCATCTCTGAGTTAAATTAAGTCAATGGTTACGGTTAGATAAATCTAACTATGAATCAAAAAATAAATTTTCTGAGTCGCTTTAACTCCAATATCAAAGATGCAGAGTTTGCTCTGGGTAGGGTGTGTTCAATTGAGTCGTGCTTGGTTAAATCCAGCCGTAGCAGCAATTGCCGCTCTCTTTTGAATACTCTCTTTGGCACATGCTTTCAAAACAGCGCTGGCTTTAGTATTGCTATGGTTGGCAAAATACTCCCAAATCGTTAGCCAGTCATCTAGACTAAGAGTTTCAATTTCTTGGGCACCATCTGGCGTATGTACATAACAAAATTTTGATAATCCAGAGAACCCTTTATTTTCTAAGGTTCTTAACTTTCTAGGGGAATTTTTTAATTCCTTTAACCAGTTTAAGTTGGTTCCGATTACGGCGAGTCCTGATTGATGGCTAATGCGGTACTCTCCTGAAGAAAGTGCTAGCACTTCTAGTTGTAAATTCTGATTACTGGTGTAGGAGTTTTGTAGTTGCAATTTTATGGGTTGAGCTGACACTACAGTTTTTAGGTTCTGGGTATCCATTTTGAATTTGGAGATGGGGCAAAGTTCACTCTTCAAAGACTTGCTTGCTGATTGTTCTACCCATTCTAAAAATTCCTTCCAGTTAAATGAATTGGAACAATTGGTAAAGCCTAGCTGATGAAGTGATTTCCAATAAGCTGCCACTGTAGAGAGCGGATTTGCTTTCATTAGGGTGCGGTTTGGAAGTTGCACGAGGATGGTGTTTAAGTTGTTGCTGCGTACAAAATCCAAGGCAGCTTCTTTAGATTGTCCAACAGCCAGTGCCATTTGACGATCACTGAAAACAAGCTGTCCTGTTGGAAGTTTGTAAGCAGTCCAAGTGTAGTGCTGCCATCGCAGTTTTGTTACAGTGACTATAGGAATTTCCTTTGTATATGCAGCTTCAGCTTCAGCCTCTTTCATTAAGCCTGCATAAAAATCTTGGGTAAATTCTAGATTAATGGTTGTCATTACTGTTAAATCAAATACTCGCTAAAAACTTTCAGTTCTATGAGGAAACAGTCAGTATTTCGCTGCTTGACTGAGATAATAAGCTCGGTAAAGGAGAGCTACTTGTTGCGCGAAGAGTACCAAAGCCACAAGCATAAATGCTTAAGTTTCTAGTTGAACTAGTAGGGAGTGTGATAGATACAGCAGCACCAGGCGTTTTATGAACAATTACGACTTGTCCATTTGGGGTTTTGAAGTTGGCTGTTCTTGCTTCTGCAAAGCTTCTATGGGTGCAGGCTGGTAGGGTTTGAGTTGGTATGAAGCATTGACAGGCATATTGTCAACTTTTAAGCCCTCAAAAGAGCCGCAGGATGGGGGAGCTTTGCGTTGCTCACCACAGCTACTTTAGTGGTTCCTCCTAAAGCATTAATTTTCATATCCTCTCAACACAATTGACCTAAAAATGTACTGTATTCATATTAGAAAAAATTTTTACTATAGCAAGTGGCATAATTACAGAGACAAGTTCAAGAAAAATACATAAAATAGAAACCTTAATCTTAGGAATCCTACTTATTTTTCCTAGATATGGATGTACTAAATTACTCAAAGGAGTCAATAGGGAGGCTCTACCACCTGCTGACAGCTAGGTAGTTGTTAAAGTTTCTGATGGCGATACCTTGAAAGTTCGGCAAACTAACGGACAAGAACTTAAAATCCGGATCTGTGGGATTGATGCGCCAGAGGTTCAACATGGCGTTGAATTTATAATGCGTGAATTTTGAATTAAGCGTAAGCGCAAAGCGCAGGACCCCTCACGCGTAGCGTGCCCGTAAGCGCAAAGCGCACACTGAGCGCTTCGCGCACGCACTGCACTCGCGTTCGTGTTGGCGCAGCCTGTCCTCTGGACTTACAAAGCAGCGTGTCCGTAAGGACTCAGGGCTTAGGGGTGACTTATGCCGTTCGCGGTTTGGTTGTTTGCTAATGACGAACTGAAGTTTAAACTCCCAGTCCCAAAATTTATCTTCTTGTCCGTACAATCTTAATTGTTTTTTCCACTTGGAGGCATAATCATTGACGTGCTTCTGTGCTAGCTCTACTAAATCTGCTTCCACGGTCATGCTATCTTGACCGCGAATTAGGTTTACTCACATCTTGCACCTAACCGTATAAGCCCGTACAAACCAAAAATATGTGCGATAAAGCTACATTATTTTTCTTGGCTTTTCTCGCTATATAAAGGACTTTTGGTTTCATACTGAGTGACGAAGTACCATCAATTTTTCTTGGTGCAAGATGTGAGTTTACTTTTGTTCGCATTGCACCAAAATCGCGTGCTTGAGTCTCCAGTTGATATTGCAGAACTGGAAAGCGTTGGAGGAATCAACCTTACTTTGTTGTAAAAATCACGCAAACTGGAGAAGGATTTAAACGAACTATGTTCGGCCTAACCTTTGCGTTTTGCCGCTCAGAAGGAACCGCAGGCATCCTATAAACACCTAAAGTACCGGGCTTTTAAACTAGCAATTAGGTCACCGAAGTCGGCGCTTAAGCCCCCGTACTGAGCGTCGGGGGAGGAACCGCCGCCCGCCGACTAGGGCATTGGGCAAACGGGCATAGGTAGGTTCTTCCCATGCCCCATTCCCCATGCCCGTGAAATCCCCCGTACTGAGCGTCGGGGGATGAGCTTAAAAATTTTACTGCTAACTGCCCGCTCTCGCCGCAATAGTTCCTTAGAACAATAAAAAAGGGGGGATATGAGGGGTTAACCTATTTATACTTCACTTATTTCGCTATCAAAGTTGATATCGTGTGATTCGTTGGTTACAAACCATATCCAAAAATAAGGATTATGGGGGAAAAGCCGCAAGGTGTATAAACCTTGACAACTTGGTCAGTCATGCTAGTGAAAGCCTAGCCCTCGCGGAATCCGAGTGAAAGCCCTACCCATACTAAGTTGGAATAGCAAACCACTTAGTAAAGCGGGGTCGAAACCGAAAACACTAACAGCCTAAGTTGGTGTAATAGAAGGCAAGAACTCATGGGTACGAAAGAAAGGTACGTCCGAATCATCGTAATTTTGAAATGGTGAAATCAGGCTGACACACCATAGCCAAAAGGCAGCGGGATAAAAGGAATAAGGATTGATATCTCTTTATTCGATTCCCTGAACATCCCCGGTGAATAGTACCACCCTAAAAGTTCAACCAATGACTACCAGGAACGAAGTAACCCTAATATGGTTCTTAGATTCCGGTCGATTTTCTAAGTAGGTAGCTAGCCAGAAACCTTATTGGGGAAGGATTGAGTCAGAAGCGAATGCCCCGTTGTAATGACGAGGATATGCAGACAGACTCACGGTGTAAGAAAAGATAGGGTTTTTAGTAGCGATGAATAAATCTAAAGCACGGGGATTTTCTCCGATGACGGAATGGAATAAGGTCAACTGGCGAAAGCTGGAACGGCGCTTATTTAAGTTGCAAAAGAGAATCTATCGAGCCGCACAACGTGATGACAGTCGAACGGTTCGCCGACTCCAGAAAACTGTGATGAAGTCCTGGACAGCCCGAATGATAGCGGTCAGAAGGGTAACACAAGAGAATAAAGGGAAAAACACTGCTGGTGTAGATGGAGTAAAATCTTTAACTCCTCCCATTCGATTCTCACTGGTAAATGAGTTAAAAAATCATCCCAAACCTAAACCAACCCGTAGAGTATGGATACCTAAACCAGGGAGTCACGAAAAAAGACCCCTTGGCATCCCTACAATGTGCGACCGAGCATTACAGGCTTTGGCAAAAATTGCACTCGAACCCGAATGGGAAGCAAAATTTGAACCAAACAGCTATGGCTTTCGAGCAGGACGCTCATGTCATGATGCTATCCAAGCAATATTTTCTGCCATCCATATTAAACCCAAATGGGTTCTGGATGCCGACATCAAAGGTTGCTTTGACCGCATCAACCAGGAAGCACTACTCCGCAAACTGAACACCTACCCAGCAATGAGAAAACTGGTAAAAGGCTGGCTCAAAGCAGGAGTAATGGATAACGGAGCTTTCCATTTCTCCAATGAAGGCACACCCCAGGGAGGGGTAATTTCCCCCCTTTTGGCAAATATAGCCTTACATGGCATGGAATACCGGATAAAACAGTATGCCGAAACCCTTAAAGGTGGCAAAAGAAGCAACAAACAGGCATTAAACCTGATTAGATACGCCGACGACTTCGTAATCCTACATCATGACCGAAAAGTAATTGAGGATTGCAAATTGGTCATAACTGAATGGTTAAAAGACATGGGTTTGGAATTAAAATCCTCTAAGACACACATTACACACACATTGCAGCCACAAGAAGATTCCCTACCAGGATTCAAATTCCTTGGGTTCAATCTTCGGCAATACAATGTAGGAAAATGTCACTCCAAGCAGGGTTTCAAAACCATCATCACCCCATCTAGTAAAGCAGTCTCAACCCACTATGAACAGATATCCTCAATCATAGAAAGAAACAAGACTGCCCCACAATCCGCACTGATTAAACAGCTAAACCCTATAATCAGGGGATGGGCTAATTATTTCAGGACGGTATGTAGCACCGATACGTTCCAGAAATTAGACCATATGGTCTGGAACAAGCTTCGCAGATGGGCATTTCAAAGACATCCCAATAAACCCAAACAATGGGTAATCAATAAATATTGGGGAACTCGGGGAGGAAACAACTGGAGTTTTCAAACAGAAAATGCATGGCTAATGCGACATAGTGAGGTGTCCATTAACCGCCATGTAAAAGTAAGTGGAAATTCCAGCCCATTTGACGGAAACCTCCTTTATTGGAGTCAAAGACTTAGCAAATACCCCCAAATGCCTCCTCAAAAGGCAAAACTCTTAAAGAGGCAACAAGGGAAATGCAATCACTGTGGACTCTACTTTCGGGATGGAGACATCTTAGAAGTACACCACATCCAACCGCAACACCGTGGTGGAAACCATCAACTAGAAAATCTAGAATTGTTACACCTACACTGTCATGATGAAAAACACGGTATCAATGTCAATGATTCTTATACTGAGGAGCCGGATGAAGTGAAAATTTCAAGTCCGGTTCTGAAGACGAGTTACCCTGGTGACGAGGTGGCTTAGTTCAACAAATGGCTGCAAACAAGTCTGACGATAACAAAAAGTCCCCAAAGAGCGAGATGATTCGCGTCCCATCCGCGCTCATTCCAGCAGTACGCCAATTATCCAAGCTGCACAGAGAGGGTCATACAATTGCCTTGCTCAAAGAGTTAGAAGAAGTTATATCAAAATTTGATAGCAATATTGATATCGATGTCGCCGCAGGCAGCAAATCAGTTCAGCAGCTGGAGGAGAGGCTGTCGAAGCTCGAAAGAGCGACTTCTCCTAACTTAGAAACAAAACTAGAAGCAATAGCCAAGAAACTGGAGCTAATCGAACGGGCGATCGCGCAGAACACCGACGCCTTTAGGCGTATCGCCTCCGGGAGATTAGGTAACAACATTAAACCTCGCAAACAAGCCTACCCATACCAGCAACCCCAAGTTGAGTTGCAACCCAGGAATAATGAAAATTTAGCCCAAAGACTTGGTGTCAGCCCCCAAAGCTTGATTGCTGAAAGAGAAAACAAGAGCGCCAAAGAATTTACGAGTTGGTCAAGAAATCGCGATCCAATGACTGTGGGATGGGAATGGAATGCTCTTGACGGACTATACCACCCAATCAGGTGAAAATACTCTCTCACAACTATAAAGAAATGCGAACCAATACTTGACTAATAGCAATGGCGATGCACGAACCGTGGGAGAATTATTTACTAGAATATCACTTCTGATAAATAAATGCGTTCTGGGGCAGTCAAGTCATTGGTTTTGGGCGAGCCATTGCCGCTCACCTTACATCCAGCTGCGGTGTATCTGGATTCTCTTGCTCCTGGGTCAAGACCAACGATGGAACAAGCCTTAAATGCGATCGCATCATTACTAACCAATGGGGAATGTGATGCAATGACCCTCAACTGGGGAGCGCTAAAATATCAGCACACAGCCGCAGTCCGCTCTGCCTTGATGAAAAAACACGCTCCTGCGACGGCAAATAAGATGTTGTGTGCGTTGCGCCGAGTGCTGCAAGAAGCGTTTAAGTTGGATTTGATGGATGCAATTGACTACCGAAAGGCAGTGGATTTGCCGAGCATCAATGTTAAAAAAAGACTCCAAGGCAGGGCGCTAACGACAAAGGAAATCACAGCACTGATGCAGGTTTGTACTGCAGATGAAGCGCCTGTTGGCGCTCGTGATGCGGCGTTAATTGCTATACTCCGCTGCGGGCTGCGGCGACAAGAGGTAGTCAATTTACATTTGAAAGATTTTGATGCCACGAGCGGTGCTTTGGAGATTCTTGGTGGCAAGGGCGGAAAAGACCGCACGGTGTATATGCCATCAACTACAATAGCGGCAGTGGAAGATTGGCTTGTTATCCGTGGCAAACGACCAGGACCATTGCTGCTTCCCATCCGCAAAGGGGGAGAGTTACAATGGCGGCGGATGACACCGCAAGCGGTGCTGATGATTGTGAGAAAAAGGGCAGAGTCAGCTGGTGTTGAGCGTTTCAGCCCCCATGATTTTAGAAGGACGTTTTGCTCGGACTTGCTCGATAGCGGGGTGGATATTGTAACTGTGCAAAAATTAGCCGGACACGCCAGCCCTTCGACGACTGCAAAGTATGACCGACGTGGGGAGGAAACTAAGCGCAAAGCAATGGAGCATTTGGATATAGCTTACACTAAACGGAACTGAATACATAAAATGCCAAAACTGCTACAGCGTCACCACAATCTTTCCACCCGCCTGATTCGATGCCATGTAGCGCATTGCATCCGGTAGACTCTCTAGTCCTTGAAATTCGCGGTCAATGATAATCGGGAAAGAACCATCCGCCAATCCCGCAGCAATAAAGGCTTTTGCCCGTGCAAAGGCAGCTTCATCCCCCGATAGTCCCAGATTTTGGTTGCCCGTGAAGTCAAACACTTTGTAGAAGTGGAACTGGACGCTACGAGTCGCCACCCCCCACCATGGAAACGCACCTAGATTGTCCGCATCAAGTAAGCCGTAGACAATCCAATGTCCGCGAATTTTTGTTGCTTGCACCAGTTTTTCACTCAGGGAGCCAGCTACAGCATCATAGACCACATCGGCACCCTGACCGTTGGTAATTTCCATAACGCGGGTGACCAAATCTTCTTCCTCAGTAGCGATGACATAATCGGCACCCGCATTCAGCAATATATCCCGCTTTTTACTGGTGCGCGTTGTGGCGATAATTTTGGCACCAATCTTTTTCGCCATTGCAATTGCAGCTAGTCCAGTTGTGCTAGTTCCGGCAGTGATGAGAACTGTTTGGTAAGGCTGCAACCGTCCTATTTCCAGCAAAGCAAAATAACCTGTAAAATATGCAAAGGCAAATCCAGCGCCCTGTGCGGGGGTGAAACTATCCGGTGTGTTCATCAGTCCCCGTGTTGGTAAGATAGCTGTTTCGCCAAAGTTGGCATAGTCACTGATCGAGGAGGCTGGAATTGAACTGACTCGGTCTCCCACCTTAAACTCGGTAACTCCGGAACCAACAGCTTCCACAACACCCGCAATTTCGTAGCCAACTCGTGAAGGCAATGTCGGCGTTTCCACGTAAGTATTTGCCATCCACAATAAATCAGCGCGGTTTAAGCTCATTGCCTGTACCCTAACGCGGAGTTCCCCAGGACCAGGTTGCGGTGTCGGTACAGTTTCGAGTTGCAATACTTCAGGACCACCATACTGATGGAAGCGATAAATTTGAGTGGTTGTAGTCATGATAAATCTCCTTGTTGTAGCGAAATGATTTTTAGAAAGAAATAGATTTGTTGTAGCTAAATTTACTCAGATAAGACCAGCGTTAAGCGCGTCGCTCAATTCCCTGTATAATAACTTCCGGATGGACATTGTGAGCTTGTGCCCAACCGCGCTCCCATAAGTAAATGGCGAGGTCGAGAGTGTTGTCAGCAACACCAAAGCGAACAACTTTACCATCTTTAATGGTGAGGATAAATGTTTCAATCGAGGTTCCCTCGCGTCCCGTAGGCTTGAGGTCGAAGAAGGGTTCAACATGCTTCCAATTTAAGTTCACCGTCACAAAAGCGCGATCGCTACCTTCAAACTCATCAACCAGGTCAATTCGGGGTTGAAGTGCTTTCAAAAATTCACCACCCCAAGTCTTTAAGGCATCGATGCCTTTACCACCCCAATAGCCAGGGCTATAAATTTCTACGTCCTGGGCAATAACCTTGTCCCAACGCTCAAACTCACCCCGTTGGAAGCACAACTGGGAGTCAAGTTGCTGCACCGCACGACACGCAGTATCAGCCTCACCCCCGACGGAATCAGATTTTATGAAGGTTGTCAGCGTTTGCTGTTAGAACTTGATGAACTGGCGGCAGAAATTCAGGGAAACCAAGAAACACCAAAAGGACGTTTAACAGTTAGCGTTCCAGTGGCTTTGGGACGAATGTGTTTAATAGATGCCTTTGGCGAATTTATGCAAAAGTTTCCCGAAATCAGCCTAGAAGTTACTTTTGATGACCGTGCGGTAGATTTAGCAGAGAAAGGGATTGATGTTGTTATCCGTACAGGTACACTTACTGATAGTGCCAATCTGATTGCTCAACGTATTTTCACGTATCAACTTATGGTTTGCGGTACTCAGGATTACTTTGCACGCTACGGCAAGCCAGAACATCCCCAGGAGTTAGAGGAGCATAACTGCTTGAACTTCCGCAACCGTGACACAGGGCGAACAGTTCCTTGGTTTTTCTCAATTAATAGTAAAGTCGAGCGGTTTAATGCGAATGGCAAGTTAGTTTTTGATGATGGCGAAGCAGTGGCACGAGCTGCTATGGTTGGAATTGGTATCAGTCAAATGCCTTCATTTATGGCAGCCCAAGCGATACAAAATGGTGTGTTGTCAGAAGTTTTACAGCCGTATCGCCCGGACGAAACACCTATTTGGGTTGCGTATCTCGATAGACGCTTTGTTTCGTCTCGCATTCGTGCTTTCATGGAATTTATGAGTAGTTATGGAAAGATTTTGCGTTCTTTCCTTTAGCTTTACAAGAGCTGTTGAATAAAAGCTTTATGGACAGACAAGTCCTGTAATGGTTACATCAACGCCAAGCAAATCTAACGGTCTGGGGCTATCTGGAATGAATAGCCCTTTTCTCAGATGCGATCGCATTAATGTAAGCATAGCTAAATTCCTCTTTCTGGGTGGTGATGTACATCAAAAGCGTACTTTAAAAAACCAATGTTCCTGAGAACGCAGGCGACACAGTCGATGCGTGCCGCACCCTCCGCGTGAAAAGATGAGGACAAGTTTGGCTAGTTCCATTGGGGTTAACTTTAGCGAAGTACATGCCGCGTTTCCAACACACCCAGGAAAGAATTTCAAGAAAACCACCCCAAGCAGCATCCAAGCAATGCTTCGCGAACAGCAAAAATCATCCCCACGTCATTACAAAGCGCGTGAGCAGTGTTGATGTGGAATTATTTGCGAGGAAACTATCACCGATACTGTAAGATGGACGGCTCAAGATTCTCGCTAAGGCACTAAATTCAAAACAGGTGGTGTGGTTTGTTTTCTCATTTCCTTAGTTATCCTTTCTAGAATTCTGTTTTTTTCTTCTAAAGACGTGTTACACAAACTACTCCAGAAGCTTACCTGACGGTACAAAGTAGTGCCAATCGCATTATTTCCTTTGCTTTTCTCATTTTTTAACTCACTTCTCAATCTCTCCCACAATTTATTAAGTACTACGGGCGCAAACTCATTAAATGGAAGTGTCCACTCATAGTTTTCATCTAAAAATACTCTAAAAGCAGCAATGACTGGCAAAGATAGTACTGCTGGAGCTTTGAAGCCAAAGGCACTGCCGTCTGCTAGCAGTGAATTGCCATTTACAGAAATTGATGCTAGGTTGCAGTTTCCTTTCACTGCGGGATTAGTGATGTATTTTTCTATGAATTTATACAGTTGTTTCTCTACCCATAATCCTTGAGGAAGTAAAGGCAATAACTTTTGTAGCTTTTCAATTTCTTTAGGAGAGAGAAATTGCGGGACACAGAGACTGGATGGATGCTGACTCTTGCCAGACTTGCTGTAGTCGTATTTTACCCTGTCTAAACAGATGAGAATTTTACATAAATGCTGCACAGAGCACCGTGGGTCTTTTGGAACTCCACTTTGGTTTTGATAATAGGCTACTTTATATTGAGTTTCTTCTGAATCTTCCAGTTGTTCTAGAAACTTTTTGATGAAATCATAGCCACCTCTAGCATTAATTCGAGAGCGTGTATCTACAGGTGATGATGTATTGGCTGTCAGGGCATTGACTGCGACTTCTTCTTCTGGAAGTCCACAAATTATTTCCACTTTGACTGAAGCTTTTTTTAAGTCTATGCCTAATGTTCTCGCGGTATTAAATGCTGCAATCGTGTGACCGCCATCGTAAATACCAAATTGAGTATATCCTTCTGAGTCTTCTAAACATTCTACGTGCAGTTCTTCTGTTGAAGACGTTTTCTGAATCTTTACCTTATAGGCAGAAATCTTAATCCCATTGTTTCTATCGAAGAATTTTTCGGGAGCAGAATTGAGAGTCTCCAAGATATCTTTGAAGGTCGCAGCCTTTTTGTTAGGCTCTCTGATATTTGGGGTAAGGGGTAGATCTGTGGGGAAGCTATCAACAAGAGCTGCTGCCACAAAAAACTTGTGGCTCCTGTGTGAATGAAGCTGGGCTACTGACTTTACAGGGATGATATATGTTTTGGGCATTGTGAAAAGCTGTTGAACACTAGCTGATGTAAGAAATGGTATCCTATCAATGATTTATCCATTCCTAGCAAAAAGCAGACGCTTTTGGCATTAGGGCAGACAATTTTGGGTTGAGTGGATTTTAACTTCATCAGGGCACGGTGACAATCGCAGTTCAACTCAATTTTCCTCGCTTAGTTAAAAATAAACGATGCAAGAATCTGCGGAAGGAACGCAGAGTGTCAAAGTTCTTGCTGCGGCTGTCGCCTCTGTGTCTCAAAGTAGAGACGCTTATCCAATTCCTCGTTCCAATCCTTGGCTTTTGGTTTGAGCCTGGTAGCTTGCGGCAAAAGCTGCTTGATAAGTCTTGCCGTTTCGTTTCCAGCGGTGTCATTATCGTAAGCAGCAACCACTGTTGGTATCTTTCTCAAAAACTCCACTGGTACGCTTCGAGCGCTATCGACTGCGAGGTACAGAGTTCTTTGGTGTTGCGGCGGCTCTAGCACAGATGCAGACAAAGCATCTATCGGGGATTTGGTTAGCACCGCTCTTTGAATCGCATCATCTTCGGTTCCACCACTGTGCACATAAAACCAACCAGCGTTCCGTTTTGTGCCAGCAGCAAAACCCATAAAGGTGTTATCCTGACCGACTGTTCCTCTCAAGAAAGCTCCTGTCACATCCCCGTCCAGAGAGCGCATGATGAACACAGCATTTTGTTTAGAGTCAGCATAAACCAATCCGCGTTCGTGCAGAGCCTGCACTAAGTTTTCACTTAGTTTGCGCTTCCTTGTCAGGTAGTGTTGCACTGCCTGCCACCCTTTCTCATCTGGCGCTGGGGGAGTAAATGTGGCAACTGGCTCTAGGAGCGCAATTTGTTGGGCTTCATTAAGTGCACGACTCGTTACAGCGCCTATCATCCCCGATTCCCCAAAGCAATCTCGTAGCCACGCCACAGCTTGTCGGAAGCTACATTCCTTAACGTGCATTACCAAGTCAATTGCGCCACCACCACCTTTGTGTTCACCTGAGAAGTCGTAGAACTTGGAGTCGGTAATGCTGATGATGCGACCGTGACCCTTCCACTTATGCTTATTCTTGTAGTCTGGATCTAGTCCCAAGTTGTAAGCAACATCTTCTAGGGGCAAGTCTCGCAGCGCTTGTAGTTCTTTCTTGTACTGAAAAACTTCTGCTTCTAATTCCTGTATGCGCTGCTCCAGCTTCTGCCTTTCTTTTTCAGACGCTCTTGCCTTCTGCTCCATGTCCTGATAACGTTTTAGTGCCGCAGCACGGTCTGAAAGCTGGTGGTTAATGATGTCGAGTGATGGTTGCAAAGTTTCCTTGACGCGCTCTTGGTAGGCGATCGCACTCTCAGTTTCTGTGGCAGTCGGTAGAGTTTGTTCCAAGTCCAAGTTAAGGGATTGGCGATTAACGGAAGCGTAATATTCTTTAACCTTGGTGTGTTTGGCAGTACTACCTTTAATGCCCCGTTCTATCCCCAGATGAGCAACAGCAGCTGCAAAACTATCTTGAAGCTCAGACAGTTTTTTGCGGGTTCCACCGAACAGCGCTCGACAGTTGAGCTTGCCTTTTTCATCCAGTGGCACCAGGTAGGCGTGAATGTGGGGAGTAGCCTCATCTAAGTGCAACTCAGAGCGGACAACGCGATCGCCCCATGATTGTTTAAGCCACTTTGTCGTTGCATCTACAAAGTCGTCCAAACGCTTTTGGTTATACGTTCCGGCGATGGATGGGTCATCGGGACGGAAGTATTCAGCACTGGCACTCAGGACAAATTCAACACCCAGTACTGCATTGGAGCGAATTTTCTGATTGCCAATTTTCGCTTTGAATATCGTCGCTAGGTCTGGATCTGACTTAGACCCAATGAGGCGAATGTTATGTATGGCTGGATCTGCATTGGGCGTATTCCGCTCTCTGGTGGTGTGTAGTTCACTACCAGCCAGAGTTCCCCAATCCTTAATCTTCTGAATGCGACAAACCGTGTAAGCCATAAGATACAGTCGTAGGCAATTCTTTTCTAACCTCTGTGTATCAAAGATGCAAGCCTACACTCCCGTAATAGCTCAAAGAGCGGTTGAATTTTGCGTTTGGTTTTGGGGTGGTTGGAAAGACGAAACGAACGGAACAATTTTAGCGGAGCGATGCCCGTGAGGGCAAAAATTGTGGAGTGAGTCCACAAACCCACAAGTCAGTCTAAGGCTACTCGAAAGCCAATGGCACTTTAGTTGATAATTGAGTGAAAAAAGTGACAAATATGTGTTTGGTAGATATCAAAAAGTCGATGTTGCAGTGTTGGTTAATTATGTGTGAGTGAATGATATGGGAATGAATTATGTACTGTCACAATCAAAGCACAATCAAGCTAATGAAAGGTCAATCTATAGACAGATTAAGAACAATATTATATCAATAATGACACACAATCAAAACACAATAGCAACACATTAAAACAAAAAATAACAACAGTAGCCATTGGACAAAAGTAAATTTAAATACAAAAAAACCTCCGTAGTGTACCTCTAACTTTGTTCTGAGGTAAAAGAAAAGTCATGCAAGTTATCAATGAGTAGTTGAGAATACACATAACAAACATGACAAACGGATGACGGACTTAACAATGAGCTTTGACCCTGGTGCTTCATTAAATAAAGTGGTGTACCAGGTTAGGGACGAAAAAACACCAAATCTGCTGGTGATGCAACCGGAAGTCATCTTAGTGACACATGAGGCAATGAAAAGCTATGTGTCAAACCGCATTGGTCATCCCCGCCCTGAAGCAGAAGCTTGGGGGGTAGTAGATAACAAGTGTTTTGTGGTGGGATGTCTTGCACGGGAGTTTCTGGCAGATGCGGGAATGCGGGAACTGAAGTACGAACGAGCGGTGTACAAGGTGCTGGCAGCAGTTGGAGCAATTAAGCAAATTTTGGGACTGCCAACAAAGTTTTCTGTGTCGTTGGCGGTGTTGTTGCCTTGGAATGAATATCCAGACAGAGAGCGCTTTGAAAGGCTGCTGCGGGCAAGTTTGAAGAATTACACATTTAGGGATGAGCGGTTACGAGTCAAGCTAGAACACTTTGAATGCCGTCCCGAAGGAAGTGGACTAGCGATGAGTCGGCTTAGTACCAAAGGGTTGGACTGGTTTCGTTCCCGGTCAATTGCCACGCTGATGTTTGGGCATCGGAACACAAGTGCTTTGGTATTTATAGAGGGCAAGCTGAACCACATTCATACCACGACAACAGATTTGGGCTTTCACCAAATGGTTGAGATGGTAGTGCGGCGAACAAGTGGACAAAATGCGGACACGCTCACGAAGGCAATTTTTAGTGCAGGTGCTGCGATTAGTGAAACCCAAAGCGCGATTGCAGCATTGGCACAAAGTCGAGATGAGCATCTCAAGGCTGAAGAAGTAAGGGTAATTACCAGTGCGATTGCGTCGTCGCGAACCCAATACTGGCGACGGCTCAGTGCATGGTTGGATACAACATTGCAACCGCAGTTGAATGTGGCAGAGGTCATTTTGTGTGGTGGTGCAGCACATTACTTCAAGAAGGAATTGCAAGAATATTTCTCTGGTACACCGACATATTGGGGGGATGAATTAATGAAGCAGGTACAAACCACAATATTCGCCGATCATCCCAATACAACGGCGCTGGCATTTCGACTGCTCGATGGATTCGGGTTGTTTCTTTATCTCCAAGAACGGGAGGCGGCAATTGTATGAGTGGGCAAACCAGAAAAAGGTTAAACCTGACTCTAAGATATACGCCTTATGCCGATAGTCCTGATGGGGTGGTTCTGAGTTATCTCAATTGTTCTCAAATGCGGGTGCTGAAGAAAACAGTGCTAGAAACTTTGTCAATGTGCTGGTTAGCGCTGGCTTACCAAGAGCGAGGGAATTTACCCCCAGAGGAATTGCGGTTAGTTGCACTCGGCTGTGTGGATGCTTTGGAGAAACACATCAGTTATCTGAGGGCTGCATTTCGGTTAGAGAGTCCAACCGTCCAAAATTCAACTTTTCGAGAAGTGATGGCTCCAGTGGTGTATGCTTCCACGCCACCAACTGTTAAGAATATCTCCACGAATGGTGAGAGTAGGGAAGAATCCGCGAGTTTCGAGGGCGGCTCGAAAAGGAATTTGTATTTAGATAGTCAAGAACTTTTTGGATAAGACGATGCCACGAACAAAAAAGACTGAACCAATAGATAAGCAAGTTGAGCAATTGAAACTAGAAAATCCGAAAACGTCGCAACCTTTAAATGAGAAAGTTGAAGGTAGCGAGCATCAGGAACATCAAGAGTTTAATGCTGCAACGAGCGCTATTCCCACAAGTGAACTGGATGCAGAAAATGGCTTAAACGAGCATCAGGAACATCAAGAGTCTAATGCTGGAACGAGCGTTATTCCTACAAGTGAACTAGATGCAGAAAATGGCTTAAACGAGCATCAGGAACATCAAGAATCTAGGGCTGGAACAAGCGCCATTCCTACAAGTGAACTGGATGCAGAAAATGGCTCAAAAGAAGCTTTGGTAAATCCCAAAACCCCGACTAAAATTCACCTTATCGATGGCGAGAAGGGAGGAGTTGGTAAGTCGTTGTTTGCCAGAACTTTGATGCAGTACGCTATAGATAAGCAAATGAAGCTAACGCTGGTAGATGCCGATCGCACAAATGCCGATGTAAGTGAAGTTTACCCGGATGGAGCCATAACTGCCTCATTTAGTGAAGATGAGAAAAAATCTTATGATGCTGACGAGATTTTTAATTTGGCATTAACTCAATCAGTGGTTGTGAATCTCCCGGCGCAGGTTTATCCCCTCGTCAACGAATGGATTTCACGCAACAGTGTTCTTGAAGTCGGCGCTCAATATGATGTGGCAGTAGTCAAATGGTTCGTCTGTACTGGGGCATATGACAGTGTGAAGTTATTCATTGAATCACTCGACAAGTTTAAGGACACTATTACTCATGTTCTGGTGAAGAACTACGCGATGTGTGATGAGTGGGAGCGGGTATTAGAGAAGCCAGAACTAAAAAGTGCGATCGCTAAGTATAAAGTCAAGCAAGTTATCTTTCCTAAACTGTCGTTTCGAGAGCGGGATATCCTCTTAGAAGAAAAGCTCACTTTTGCTGCTGCAAAGAATTACACCCAGAAGCTGGGGGTATTGGGAACTCAGCGGGTGCATTCATTTTTGAAACAGGCACATGGCGAGTTGGATAAAGTGGGGTTACTGCCGTGATGGGGAGTGAATTTGAGCTATCGGGTGAAAAGTCAGTCAATAAGAGCCGATTAGATGCTGCACTTGAGGGCTACGGCGATGAATTCAAGGGCAAAGTCTTGGACATCGTTCATAAGACTGGGTTAGAACCTGATGACCCCTTATTCCTCGTTCTAGCTGCAACGGGCAGGTTGGAAGTGTTGCTTGAAGATGCCCCGGATACTTTAGAGCAGCTATTTAAGAACTGGAGCCGTGAACTGGCTCGTAACCTCGAATTAGTCGAGTCAGCAACCGTAGAGCGTCAGAAATTAGCGATCGCTAAGGCAGCTGGGGAATTGATTCGTAAAGCTCAGATTTCTGAAGGGCAAAGATTGCTCACTTCCTTGGTTCCCGCTGCTGGCTTACTTTTAGCGATACTGAGTGTCGGGTTCATCATGGGCATGAGCATTCCTCCCTGGTTGGCTGGTGGGTTCGATCCAACTGGACCACGTCACCTGACTTTAAGCCAAGCCGAAACACTGCGCTGGGCTGAGTCAGGGGAAGGGAAGTTTGCCCGTAATCTCATGCAGTGGAATCGGGGATATTTGGATAATAAAGAATGTGTTAAAGATGTGCAAAGGCTGAAAGTGGTGTTGAATTTGGACGGTCGGCGGGCTAAGTCGGGATTTTGTTTGGTGTGGGTAGTGCCAGCGGATAAGCGCGAGTTTGAGAAGTAAGAAATGCATTTGCGTCATGAGCTATCCCGTTGTCCTCTACCCAAAGCTGCTGGTTGACTTCATAGCAGATAATCCAATGCCACCAACTGTGGAACCAGGGGTAGTCGGCGTGGTCAAGGTACGTTCGCGCAGCGTGCGCGCAGCGCAATCGCTACCCCTTGAAACCTCCAAAAAATTGATGGATGCTCGCACTGTCGAGCATCAAAATTATTGGTTTTTCTATCCCTGTATTGTGATGGGATATGCCAGCTTGATGGTGTTAAACATTCTGGGGGTTTTTGGAGATTGGGGGTGGATGGTGTTAGGAGGTGGGGCAATTGGGAGTGGGTTCTTGCTTTATCAACTTTTGAAAGCAGATATAAATCGCTTTTTCTCAAATTCTTCAACTAAGAAGAGTGTTAATGAACATTCAACTAACATTAAAAATGAAAAATTATCTGCTCCCCATGTCGTGAATCGTGGGGACTTAAAGCAAAGGCAGTTCCTACAACAACGACTAAAAAAGCTCAAACTCACTCTCCACAATCGAGTGAGAAAACCGGACGGTGTGAGTGATGCACCAACTGGCGCATCTGAGGTTGTATTCAAACAAGTTCTGGAGCGGCATTTTCCGGGGCGGGTACAAACTCAGCTGAGGTTTCCGATAGACGGGACAGAGTATTCCTATAGCATCGACTTTGCGATTTTATTTGATGAGATTGGACTCGCTATTGATTGTGAAATTGATGAACCTTACGCTTACAATTCAAGAAAGCCGACTCACTGTGTAGACCAGCCCCAAGATTCTCAACGCAATTCTTTCTTTTTGGAGGGCAATTGGATTGTAATTCGGTTTGCAGAAGAACAGGTGGTGCGGTATCCAGAGTCTTGCTGTAAGCAGATTGCCAGCGCGATCGCCTTAATTATGGGGATAGAGCGGTATCAAAAGAAGTTTCAGGATGTGCCTGCTGTACCCCGAATGCGGCAATGGACGAAGCGGCATGCTAAGAAAATGGCAAAGTTAAAATACCGTGAGCGGTATCTCGCAATTAATGGTTTTACTTAAAACGGAGTTATGCGGGAGTTCGTGCAAAACTTACTTTGGCGCACAGCGAGCGGTCTTAACCTGTCACAAACGGTCTCAACCAGATGTACCAATTAGGTAATGCTCATTTCACCCTTACCCGACGGAGGACACGGTGACGTGTTCCTCTCTACCCAGCAATTATTCTGACAATCCGCTTTCATTTCTCGAACTTCTATCAATAGCGGTAGCTGTTGGTCTATACAAATCTGCTCGGCTTGGTTTAGATAATTTTGTAAGTCTTCCTGGGATACAGTATTAGTTTGGCGGCAGGACTTGGTTAGCTCTATTAGCACTCTAGCTTCTTCAGCACGATTACCAATTTGTTGAAAAATATTCAAACTTTCTTTAAGATTTGCAATAGCTTCATTAATAATATTTACAATATTACAATCATTTTGTATCATGTCTCTCTGAGTTATTCCTAACTGATACAAAGCATCTGCTTCATGATAAAGGCTACTAAGTTCACGAGCAATCTTTAAGTATTCTTTAAATGAATTGATAGAATTTTGATATTCACCTAATCCTCTTTGGGCTATAGCCAAATTTCTTATTGACCTACCCTCATATTCTCTATCATTTATCTTGAGGGAAATTTTTCTACTTTCTAGGGTAAAATTTATGGCACTTCGATAATCACCAATATAATTATAAACTATAGAGAAATTATGCAACGCATACTCCTCGCATCTTAAGTTTTTAATTTCTCTAGAAACTTTTAAGTAATTTTCTAAGTATTTAATAGCAAGACCGTATTCACCTTTTTCTATATATGTTCCTCCCAAATTACCGAAAGCAATGCCTTCAGCCTCTTTAGAACTTATTTGACGTGCAATATCTAAGGATTTTTTAAAAAAAATAAGTGCTATATCATATTTTTGTTTTTGATGATATACTACTCCAATATATTCTAAAGCTTTACATTTAATAGTATAATCTTTGATGCTATTAACAATTTTTAAACACTTATGTAAATATTCAAGAGCTATTTCTGAGTTGTATACATCTAAATAATTAAGTCCTACATTTAATAGTGATCTTGCTTCTCTTTGGCGTTCTTTAACTAAACGAGACAAAGACAAACTATGTTGTAAATACTCAAGTGCAATTTTATATTGCCTCAAACAATGATGTAAATAACCCAAATTGCATAAAATATCAATATGACAATAAGGAGAAGTTATTAATTGCTCTCCATCTTTCCAATTATCTGGTATTAGAGTCTCATATAAATTAATCAGTAGCTCAAAATGACTACACTGTCGAAGATACTCATAAGCTTTAAAAACTGCAGATGCGGCTTCATCCCAATCTTGTGCTTGACAAGCATGATAGTGGGCTCTCAGCAGGGGCTTGACATCCTCAAACTCTTTCCACTCAGCCTCTAGTTTAGCAATGCTGAAAAAATAGCCGTATGCTCTACGATGAGCCGTGCGGGAGGATTCATGATTAAGGAGATAAGAGGCTTTCTCTTGTACCAAAGGGTGTATCTGAAAAGATTGATGTTCATGGTTGTAGTTCAACAGTTGTCTACGTTTCAGTGCTAGAATAATGTTCTCCTTCAGGTCACGTTCGCTTGTCTCTGGCATTTGGGCAGCAATTCCATCGTAGAAAAGTGGGTATTCTGGCGTTTGGTATACAGAAATTTGACTTATACAAATAGATTCTTCATCACTAAGGCGATTAATTACTTCATCAATCAAACTATCAAGGTCTCGAATTAGCAACCATTTGCGGTCTCGCAAAAATTTGCCAGCCTGTCCATTAAACTCTTCCTGAATCACTGCTGCCACAATTTCTAGGGCTTTGGGATGTCCTTCATAGCGTTTTGCTAGCTCTGCTAATTCTTCTGAGTTAGCGGTAAAATCAAAAGAGCGCAGCAAGGTGACAGCAGACTGTTGATCTAGTCCACCTAGACTTAAGGTATAGGTTTCTCGTCCTTGCAATTGTGCTAGAGATTCTCGGCTAGTAAAAATTACTTTGCTTTGATGCTCCGTTTCTACTAGCTGCCTAAATAACCAAGTATACTCAGTATACTCATCAGCAAAATAACCTGCCCGCTTTGCTTGTTTAGTTTTTAAAATTGTTTCAACATTATCCAGCACTATGAGGCATGGCTTATCTCTGAGTAACTTCACCAGTCGTTCGGTCTTTTTGAAATAGTCATCCTGAAGCGTCACGGCAGGTGTAATTTCGCCACTGGAAAGAGTCAGTAGCAGAGAATCCATAACTCCATCAAATCGCGGTGGTATACCAGTGACAGAACGCAGGGATTCCCAGGTTGCCGCGACAAAAGAGGCGTTTTCGGAGTATAGTTGGCGAACTAGCTTACTGGCAAGGGTGGTTTTACCAATACCAGCTAAACCAACAACACACATAGCTGTGATAGTAATTGCCCTAGTTTGTGGATTAAGAATCTGAGATTTTAAAGTGTCAAGTTCCCTTGACCTCCCCACCCAATTCCTTACAGGCGCTATTTTTTCAGGCAGTGCAAAGCCTTCATTTTCTAAATGCTCCATCGAAGTAGAGTCTCGCGCAAAAATGTAGTCACCCTCCTCTAGTTCATAAGTACTAAAGGAGACATCAGGTGAATTTCCTTGTTCGAGATGTTGTTGAGTACAGTTGTTTACTTCTTCCCCAGCAGAGGTATCCAAATCTGCTATCTCTTGCGAGTTCAACCCCAATTTTTCGCACAGATCTAAGAAGTATAGACGGTCAACTCGTTTGCCATTGAGGAATTTGCTAACTGTATCTAAACAGTATCCTATACTCTCTGCTAAAGCTTGCTGAGTTACGAATTCTTTCCTTACAGCCGACTTTGCTTTCTTAACACACTCCGGACGCACCCTTAGAGATCGTGACACGATGCCTCTTGAGCAAACTAATTTAGTTTATAGAAGTATATTATACCAGATCAAAGTCAGATAAAAGTCAGTAATTTCTAAGCCTCTTTCTCAGTAATTTCAGGAACAACTCAGTGAGCCATCTGCTTTGATGATTATTAGAGATGCGATCGCAGTAAAAAACCATCATCGTATTAAACATTATGAGCAAGGCACTAAAGCGATTAAATATGTCCCTTAAACAAAGGGCAACAGTACAGTTGGGTATTGGACCAATGAGTATTCATTGCGTGGATGCAGTAATAGAAATGGCAAATGCTGCTCGGCATCCACTTATGCTTGTTGCTAGCCGTCGTCAAATTGAATCTGCTTCAAAAGGAGCTAATAGCGTGCCTCGTATCAAAATTCTTATCCTTACTGCCAATCCCGTCAACACTGCTCACCTTCAATTGGAGCGAGAAGTTAGCGAAATTGAAGATGCATTGCAGGAATCAACCCTTCGCGATCAGTTTGAAATCATTAGTAGAGGTGCTGTAACAGTCGATGACTTAAGTGCCACAATCCAGCGGCACAATCCAGACTTAGCTCATTTCTCTGGTCACGGTACTGGCGAAAATGGTTTAGTTTTTGAAGACAAGAACGGAAAGCTCAAACTTGTTCCTGACGATGCTCTGATTGAGATGTTTAGGCTTGCCAAGAAAAGTGTCAAATGCGTCTTTCTTAACGCCTGTTATTCTGAGAAACAAGCCGAAGCGATTTACCAACAGATTGATTGCGTCATAGGCATGAATCGACCAATTAGTGACCAAACCGCTATACGGTTTGCGCCTAAATTTTACGCTGCTCTTGCCGAGGGTAGCTCCTTTCAGGATGCCTTTGATTGGGCTAAAACCTGTTTGCGCCTTGACAGCAACCTCGAAGCCACTACTCCTGTTCAAAAGATTCGCCAAGGCGCTGCCAACCTCTTCTCCACATCTCAACTCTCCAGTGAAGCAATGACTACACCTAAACAATCACCCCAACCTACTCCACATAAGTCAATGATCGTTGGCGATGTCAAAATTAACGGCAGTAATAATCCTTTCCATGCCATCCAAGGTGACGGCAATACTGTCTCCCAAACCATTAGTCAGTCTGCAAGCACATCATCTGATTTCCAAACTGCGATCGCTGCACTAAAGCAACTCGAAAACGCGATTGTTATCAATGATGCGCTCAATTCAACACAGAAAATGATGACAAATATCCCAATTAGCGTGATTGAAACTGAGTTACAGCAACTAAAACCGAATAAGGGTATTGTTGATGAAGCGATCGTGGCTCTTAAACAAGCCCTAGCAGGTGTTGTCACTTTAGCAGAACCCGTAACGAAAGTTACTGAACTGCTTGCAAAAGCAGGGCTGGTGTAACTATGCCTCAACACAATTCCCAGAATCAACCGACTCGACAACAAATTATTGGTGATATTCAGATTTCAGGCAATAAAAATGTCTTCAATAATGTTCAGGGTGACAACAATATTCTGCATTTCTTCAGCTATGAAATTACACCTTATGGGGGCGTGGTTAATATTCTTCCGCCAGAGCAAGCGCCTCGTGTAACGGCTCTACCAACTCCTATTGAATTGCGTCCTAAGTTTTTCCCAGACTTGCTTGGGCGTAAAACGGAAATGGAGCAGATAATCGCTGCCCTTGAAGCATCTCAAACCATTGAGCTTTATGGAGCAGCAGGAGTCGGTAAATCGGTGCTTTTACGGCATCTTGCTCACCATTCGATTACTAAGTCTCAGCAGCTTTTTCCAGATGGAGTGATCTATTTTCACTTACGTCGGCAAGAGCCTGTTGAAGATATGCAGCAACGGCTCTTTGATGCGTTCTACAAAAGTGAACCCTATTTCAAGCCCTCAACTGTTCGAGTTCGGCAGGATTTGCAGAACAAGCGTGCCCTGGTAATCTTGGACAACTCAAGTTTATCCCGCAAGGATATTGAAAAGCTGTGGGAAATTGCACCAAATTGTGTTTACGTATTCTCATCTGTTGAGCGTCATCTGTGGGAGGGTCAACCCATTCAGGTGGGTGGAATTTCACAGGATGGTGCATTAGCGTTGATAGAACGTGAGTTAGGTCGATCACTCACGGATCGAGAACAAATAGCAGCCGAAGCACTTTGTACGAGTCTTAGCGGATACCCGCTTGAGATTCTTCAACAGCTTGCAGGAGTGCGCGAGAACAAGGAATGCTTGGCGGATGTCGCGGGTCGAGTTCAAAATAATACATCACAAAAAGCTCGAATTGAACAACTGCTCAAACCCCTCAGCCATCGACAGCGTTCAGTTATAGCTGCACTGGCGGCTTTAGGAGGAATTGCACTCACAGCGAATCAAGCATCCGCGATCGCAGAAGTTCAAGGCACAAAAGCAGACCTTGACATATTGGAAAAGATGCACCTTGTGCAGCAGGAAGGCTCTCGCTACAGCTTAAGCACAAATTTGCTGATTTCTGTCCGACAGATGGAGAATCTAACACCTTATTTGGAACGGGCTGTATCCTTTTTCACGAAGTGGGCACAACAGGCAATCCCTGAAGAGTTGAAACAAGAATCTGAAGCAGTTTCCCATTTATTACAGTGGTCAGTTGAGCAGGGTCGATGGAACAATGTGCTGATGCTTGGAAAGCCTTTTGAAAGTGCATTAGCCTTATCAGGACAGTGGGAACTTCAGGATCGGGTACTTCAATGGTATCAGCAAGCAGCGGAAAACTCAGGCAATAAAACTGCGATCGCGTGGGCTGCTCATGAAATGGGAGTTCGTTCTTTTTGCCTGGGTGAAAGTTTTAGGGCAAGGAACTTACTGAGTAAAGCCTTCAAGCTGCGAGAAGAACTGGGAGACTCGCGTGGTGCGGAACTTACTCAACATCATTTGAATTTAAAGATTCCCACTGCTCCCCCAATTCCAGAACCACCTGACCCAAGCCCTCCTCAACCTTCCCCTTGGACAGAAATTTTCAAAAAAGCTCTTGTACCTGCTTTAGTTACAGGTGGCTTGCTCGGCGTAGGTGGAGTTTTATTATCAGTCAAAACAAATCTCTCCCCCAAAACTCCTCCCGAAACGCTACCTTCAACATTAAGTCCTCAACAAACTCCCGATCAAGTCCTTAAACCTGAACCTACTCCAGTTCCAAGTTGTGTTGCTGCTAATGTTGAGAAAGAACTAAGTGTTTACGATCAACCAGATTATAATTCGCAACCAGCCGCATATCTTTCTCCGAGAGAACCAGCAACAACTACCGCAATGCGGCAAGACAATTTCGTAGAAATTAGTGCCCCAGTCAGAGGTTGGATTGATGAAACCAATGTACTTTCTTGTGATTCTTCTGCTGATAAATTTGGCAAAGCACCTAAACTCATAAAAGATCCTTCAATACGCAAATGCGTTGCTGCTGATGTGAAAACTGCTCTGGGTGTACGTTTTGAGCCATATCTAAATGCAAAAATCGTTAGGAAAATCTCTCCGAGAGAGAAAGCAACAACTACTGGAATGAGGCAAGGTACTTTTATAGAAATAAGTGAGCCAGACAAAGGATGGATCAATGAAGCTTATATAGTACGTTGTGATACTGCTCCTGGGGATTACGAACGAGCACCTAAACCCATAAAAGATTCTTCAATACCCAAATGCGTTGCTGCTGATGTGAAAACTCGTCTAAACATACGTTCTGAGCCATATCTCAACGCAAAAATCGTTAGGAAAATCTCTCCGAGAGAGAAAGCAACAACTACTGGAATGAAGCAAGGTACTTTTATAGAAATAAGTGAGCCAGACAAAGGATGGATTAATAAAGCTCATACAGTACGTTGTGACACTACTGCAACTCGAACTCCAAGCTCGAACGATAGCCCAACTCGAACTCCAAGCCCGAACGATAGCCCAACTCCAACTCCAAGCTCGAACGATAGCCCAACTCCAACTCCAAGCCCGAACGATAGCCCAACTCCAACTCCAAGCTCGAACGATAGCCCAACTCCAACTCCAAGCTCGAACGATAGCCCAACTCCTAAAAAACAAACTGGAAGATTTGAGGGCACTTGGGTTGGCAAAACTGAACAAGGATACGATATTTCTTTTCAAGTAGTACCTTCTCCTAATGGTGAATCAGTCATTAATCTTTTGGTATCATTCAATTTTGAGAATTCATGTCCTATAGGTAGAATTACCTTCAGTTCGCTACAGGATGCCTACATATGGGAGCCAGCTAACTCTTTTAAGCTTCTTAGTTTAACAGAGAGGAGTGCAACTGCGTCTGTAAAAGGTGCATTTACATCACATCTAACTGCATCTGGCAAACTAGAAGTTGTGGATACTCGCAATCCAAGCGAAAGATTGAATAGTCCATGTTCTTTTAATAATGTCGTCAGTTGGAGTGCAAGTAAGCAGTAGGAGTAAACTGATGCTTCTGACATGGAAGGGCAATTGTGCGTTGGAGTTGTTGAGCGATCCTGTATAAAATCGCGGAGCTATGCAACTGATGCTTTTGTCAAGGTGCAGCACCCCTCTACGAAAAACAGCTTGACGAAGCAGGGGCAATGCTGGTGATATCTGACTTTACTGACTCAAAACTGTGGGCAATGTTGGAATCATCTTAATAGGCTTAATAGTAGCGTAACTGCTACCAAATGCCACGCAAGATCTGAAACCTTTACTATGGGGATCCAGTCACTTAGTACACTATACCAATTAGACACTGTTTTTCGTCTACTTTTTTGGAATGAAGTTTAACAGTTTTTAACCCGTCCGAAAAAGAGTTGGTTAACAGAAACTTTACACAGCACTGCAAAAAAACCCCAGATCTATCTCCCTTAGTCAACCCAACTGCTAAAAAGCACGCGTGGTCGCACTATCACACTACAACCTCACAAGATAGCTGCACAGCATTGGCTTAAGATTTCGCTACATCATCTACTAGGAATACCCATTACCCGGCATAGCCCCAAAACGTCCTCGTTCACATTCACAATAATGCTTTTGGGTCCGTATTGTAGGGTTTAACGTTCCATTTGGGAACGGTTCTTAGCCGTGTTCTTAGCTTCAGCGATTCCAGTCCAATAGGTTTTTTCTGCTTCGGATAGCCGATTAATTTCGGCTGGCTGACCTTTTTGTGCCTTGTATATGGTTTCGCGATCGCTCGCGCGCACATCAATGATCTGCAGTGTGTCGGTTGGGGTGTGGTACATGGCTGTGTAAATCCCTGCAAAGGAGCCAACGGTTCGTTTCACGATTTCTGGTTCCAGGCAGTTGCAGCGATGATTTGAGCATTGGTATCATCCAGGTAAAACTCATAAACTGGCACGCCACTTCGCTCACAGCGCAATGGCTCAATGACTTTGGTGAAGGGGTTCCAAACAGCAGTGACGATGCGTTTGGTTTTCTTGCGAACCAATTCGCACTGAATATGAACTGTGGGCAGGTGAATCACCATCACACTATACAAAGAAGCTTCCACATTCAGAGAATACCGTTCTTCCAAGTCTGCCAATTTGCGTTCTAGCTCCTTGTTAGTAGCTTCCATTCGAGCCAGTTCTCTTTCTTTATCTTCCCCTGACAACTGACGGGATTGAATCCGATTGTGAATTTCCACAGCGATTGTGTCGTAGTATGTTTTCAGTCGGTCTTCATCTCTGGCTTTTGCCCTGGCTAACTTCGCCTGCCAGTTCTTTAGGTCAGATTGCACCAATTGAGCAGAGGTGCGCTCAATTAAACTGGAAATCTCCTCTACTGACTTTTCTGAAATTGCTTCTGGATGCTCTACCACAAGACGGTCAGATTCCCAAAACAATGCATCGCCAATTTCGACGGGAGTAACTTGAGTCAGTTCGTTGATGATGAAGGAAACCATGCCGACTCTTTTTTCATCAGCTTCAGCAGTATACGCTACATGACACCACAGATAACGGGTTGTCTCCGGTTTTGCCTCCAAGAAACGAATTAAGCCGTTCTGGGGCTTTAGCGTTTGCAGGAGTTGTTTCTCGAATCCGGTGGTTTTCAGGTAGCCTAAGTAGTTGATAGCGATCGCACTCACTGAACCCCGATTTCCCATAATGTGCGAGAATCGACTCAACAATTCCGAGTGATAGGTGACAAAAACACTGCCAGGTACATCGGCTTTTGTGGAGAGTGTCACCTCTTCGGACAGGTGCAACTGTTTGGCAATGTTGGCAGTCAGCAGCACCATCATTTGGTTGTCACCTTCAGGTTCGGCGACTCCATCATATAGGGATACTAGTTTTGATAGGGTGGAAAGAATTGGATCGGACATCATCTGGGGCAATGGGCATAGGGCATGGGGCATAGGGCATGGGGCATTGTCTTATGACCTACGCCCTATGGAGTTTAAGTAAGCACCGAGTTTGGGTAATAGATCGTCAATAATTGGCTTGAATTTGCTTACCTGTTCATTTGTCAATAGCTGTCTGGCGTAGGCTAGTCTCAACCAACTTATTGTTTCGTACAAAGACCCTCTAGCAATTTTTACAAACCGTCGATTATCTTGGTCATTATACCGACCTCGTCCTTCTGCTATGTTCGCACAAACACTATCAGCAGCCCGAACAATTTGCTTGCCGATAGTATCCTTGACAAAATAGTCCCATTCCTTAACAATATGCCAAATCTCATTAGCTAGCTTTTCAGCCAATTTATAAACCTCCAATTCCTCAAAATCAGGTCGCGCCATCCAAAACATCCATAACCCATTCATCCATCAACCATAACTCATGCCCTATGCCCCATGCCCTATGCCCTATGCCCCATGCCCTACGCTTCAAAATCCTCGCCAAAAATCTGCTCATCCAGTTCCTGGGTTTGCCGATACTGGTCTTTGGCTTTCAATAAGTTATCCGCCAAAGAGTCAAAAGCTGTATCTAGTTCTGGTTTTGCTTGATGCTTCAGCCAGATATCCATGACGATTTCACTAAAGTCAAATTCATCATCCACATTACCTAAAATCGTTTCAATCTCTCCTACGACTAACTCGAACATATTAATTTTGTCGTGAAGAATACGCAAGATATATTCTTCAATACTGTCTTTGAGACAAAAATTAAAGATGAAGACATCCTGGGTTTGTCCGATGCGGTGGATGCGACCAATGCGCTGCTCAATTTTCATTGGGTTCCAGGGCAGGTCGTAGTTGACAATACAGTTGGCAAACTGAATATTACGCCCCTCTCCACCTGTTTCGGATGCTAGCAGTACAGAAACGGTGTCCCGAAATGCGGCGATCGCTGCATCTTTCTCTTTAAGGGACATCCCGCCCTGAAATTCCGCAAAGGGGATATCTGCTGCCCGCAGAGTATCAGCCAAATACGCACTGGTTGCTTTGTGAGTGGTGAAGACTAGGGTTTTATTTTGAGATTTTAAAAGCATCTCTACCAATGCTTTCGCTTTTTCCACCTGCTTAACCTGAGCAGCTCGTCTTGCCAAAGACTTGAGTTCTTCATCCGGTAGGCGTTTGGTGAGTTGTTTGAGGGAGTCAGCCAAAGCACCAGGGGAAGAACCAGCCCGCATTAGCAGATTGGTGCGAGAGAGTCTGTCTAGCTTGTCCTCTGAAGAACGCAGATACTCACTCAAGTCCTGGTAAAGTTTTTGTTCCCCTGCTGCTGGGGTAACGCTAATCGTGGTAGCGAAGCGTTTGGGCAGTTTAACATCCACCAAGGCGCGGGTATTTCGCACCATGACTTCCCGCATCAGGGAGCGCAGTTTTTCTGGATTTTTAGGGACTCGTCCATTGCGGGAATCGACATATTCTTTTTTGAAAGCAGCTTCTGTTTGTAGCAGTCCTGGTTTGAGGAGAGTCAGGAGATTAAACAGTTCGACGAGGGAGTTCTGCACTGGGGTAGCAGTGAGCATGAGGATAAATCGCTTGTTGAGGGCGTTAACCAGTTTCCAGTTGAGGGTACTGCGATTTTTCAGGTGGTGCGCTTCATCCACGACTACCAAATCCCAAGTGCGGCTGGTGACATGCGGGTAGTGTTTGGCAGATTTCGCTGTGTTGAGTGAGGCGATGATGCGGGGGTTATTTGTCCAGAATTCTTCGATGGGTTGTTGCGGGTCGCGGTTGTCCGTGGTGATGGTGGTGATGTTAAATTTATCACTTAATTCTAGTTGCCATTGGGATACTAGGGATGCGGGAGTCAGCACCAGCAGGGATTTAACCATGCCTCTTGCCAGATACTCGGCAATTATTAGTCCAGCTTCAATGGTTTTACCCAATCCAACTTCATCCGCCAGCAATGCACGTCCGCCCAGTTGCCTAAGTACTTTGCGAGCGGTTTCAATTTGATACCAGTATTTGTCAATAGCGGTGAGAGTGGGAAGGCACACTAGTTGGTCATAGTCTGCCATTATGGATAGGTTAAACAGATCTAGACGCGCCTCGTAGAAGTTGATGGGGTCATAGTCACCAGCTTTGAGCGCTTCTAAGGCAGTGGAGGAGTTGAATTTAAACGTATAGTTTTTATCCATAATTAGACTGCTTGGGACAGGTCTTATACCATTTCACTTTAAGGTTAGAACATGGTGGGCAAGTAGTTGTTGAGCAGGGGAAGTCAGCCCCTTCGGGGAATTCAAAATTCAAAATTCACGCGTTCAAAATTGAAGACCCCATGGATGAATCCAGGGGCTTGAATAAAGTTGCTCCGCATTTTTTATTTTCCAGAACCGAAGTTGGGGGCTTGTATCCTTTTCTTTTTTGGTCAAATGTATCAGGATTTTCGTCAAAGGTATTACTTTTGTTTCAAGACTTCTTCAATTTCTGCTAGCTTTTGACGCAGGACTTCCTGAAACTCCATTAGTTGATTTCGTTCTGCTTTCTTCAACGACTCTAGGGAGAGTTTTTGGAGGCGACGAGCCTCTTGTGATACAGGTTTAGTTTTGGTCGTAGAGGTTGATGATGGCTTTTCGTGCGAAGCTATCACTTCACCCACTAATTTTCGGGTAGCGCTGGCAGATAATGTCTCTGTCATGACTTTCTGCGTCGTCTTAACCCTAATTGACTGCGCTGAGGATTCCGTGACTCCCAAATTTTTTGCCGAAAGTTTTTGTAGCGCCATTGCATGAACGCCTTTTAGTCCGCTTCTGATGGCAACTTTGAGGTCTTCTGCCAGGGACAGCATCGGAAAAACGTTGGCATCGATGGAGGCGGGATTGAGTTGTAAATCTAACAATAACCCCAACACTGCCTGCTCTTTTTCACTTAAATCCAAAGCCGCTAGACCTTGCTGTTGTTCATCTGCTGTTACCGTCATCAGCTCTACAACAGAGTTCATTCGTTTCTGTGCGTTCAACCGTCGCACCACTGTTGAGAGAACGCGGGGAATGTCCACTTGTGACAAGTCAGTATTGATAGCTAATTCCCGCACAATTGCCTCAGCTTTATCGAGGGGATTGAGGTCTTCCCGATGCAGCGAGGTCAGTAGCGCTTTTCGGTGCAAGCTAACAGGTTCTGGAATGATGACAGCTTGAAGGTTCTGCCAACCCAAGGCTAGAGCACTGCGCCAGCGCCGCTCCCCATCGAATAGCACTAGGTTCTCACGTTGAATCAGGATAATTGGCTGTAGCTGTCCATCCGCTGCCAAGGAACGTGACATGGATTCGATACTTTCGGGCAAAAATGTCTGTCTGGGTTGCTCTGGGTTCGGTTCAACTTGGTCAACTGGTATCGAAAGGATACCTGTTTGTGATTGGAGTTGCGATCGCAGCGCTTGTAGTTGCGCTTCCAATTCGGTCGAACCGGAGGAACGAAGTTCTTCAATTTCTGCTTTTAATCGCTGGATCTCTTCCTCAGCTTCAGATAACTGCTGAGACTGCTTAGCAGCTGAAAAATAATTGGTGAGGTCAGGAGCTTTACGTGCAGTCATAACTATTTTGATTTTGATTTTGTCTTCTTCGTCTGATTCTGATGTCCAATCAACCCTGTTAGATGTGATGCAATGTCTTTAAAATCACCTTTAGCGGCATGGCTGGGGCGATAAATATGTAAAGGCAACCCTTGACCACTGGCGTTAACAAATTCAGCACTATCGCGAATGGCATCAAACGCACGGATATTCATTTGCTCCAACTGAGATGGCAACGCAGAGAGCATTTGTCGATGCGCCGCTCGTCGGGAATCATATTGGTTTGGTACAAATCCGATAATTTCTGGAGTCGGTTTTAAGCGTAAGTGCTTGCAATGGTAGTAATACCATTCCAGTAAATGAGCCGCTCCTTGAATTGACTTCGGTTCCAGTTGCACGGGAATAACAATGTGAGTGCTAGCCGCTAATGCCATCAATGGCAATGGACCAAGGGTAGCTGGGCAGTCAAAGATAATCAGGTCATGCTCCAAGGGATAGTCAGTTAAGCGGTCTCCCAAAAGGTAAGCTCCTCGTTTGTGCAGTACTAGTTCATCCGCCGTTTGCGTCAACACCATCCCACCTTGACAAATAACCACTTTATTCGTGTGTTCGCTCCAGCAGGGAGTTAGGGGCCAGGAACCGTCAAAGTTATCTCGCAGCACAGCGGCTAGTGTATGTTCTGGCTCTGGTGGACTCAATCCACAAAAGAGTGTTAGCGACCCTTGGGGGTCGAGATCCATGAGGGCCACATTAAGTCCGCGTTTTGCCAGTTCGTAGGCTAAATGAACTGAAAGTGTAGTTTTACCACTGCCACCGGCATTGCTGATTACAGCTAGGCGAATTTGCATGGTTTTTCTTTGAGTGCTATTTCAGCATCATATATCGAGAGGGGAACATCATATATCGATATATGATGAATTGAAATATAAAGTAAGAGTGTAAAGGGGATTGGGGATTGGGGATTGGTTTCTTCCCCAGTACCGGAGCGCCCATTCATGAGGGCAGTGCGGTGGTGAACCAGCGCTATGCAGGAGGGTTAGCCCGAACTCACAGCGACTGCCGTTCACCGTTCGGCGTATCCCTTACGGGACGCTCTGCGCTCAGCCGTGGCGTCAGCCATAGGTGTGCCGTAAGTCCTGCGGACAGGCTGCGCCAACGCGTAGCGTCTCCGCTACTGAGAAGGCATAAGGGTTCCCCGGCATAAAGCAACTGCCCGTCCCACCACTAACCGAGCGCGGTATGGTGGGGGCATTCTGGGCGCGACCAGGTAAAGTCCATAATCTGCGAGTGCAGCCAAAAGATTAGCGTTCGGATTGAGACTGTTGGTTTTTAGTTGTCATAGATTGCCAATAAGATTTTTGCTTTTCTGTAAGGAGGTTAATCGTGGCTCTTTGATCCCTTGTAGCTTGGTAAACGACTTGGTGTTTGTCATTAATGATTTGCAATGTGTCGTTTGATGTCGAATAAATAGCGGTGTGTTTACTGCCGACGGTCGCCGTTTGAATAATGGCATTTTGATTATGCGCCAGGGCGCGAATCGCTTTGAGGCTGGCGGTGATTAAATTCTGCTCCCATTTTTCACGGATTGTAGTTGGAGTAGGGGTAGGTTCTGTGGGTTCATTGGGCGTTGGTGTGATATCAGTTATGGGTTCAGTTTTAATGATTTCGCTCTCTTGCATCGCATCTTTATTTTTTGTCCACTCTTCGGGATATCTGACAGTGGTTGGATCAATAACCAGGTTGGCGGTTGTTGCGCTTTCAGATTGGATGGTGGCACTGAATTTAAAGCTTTCTATAGATTGATCAGCGGCTTGCACCTTTTCACTCAGTGCTGCAAACGAATCCTTATCAATAACCCCCAACACTTTGCCATTAACTAGGGCAAGGGGCGTAGGCGGTTTACGAGGGTCAGAGTTGGATTTGAACACAATGGAGACGGTGCATGATTCTCCTTGAAACGAGTGCTCGGCAAAGGCGTACTTTTTAATCTGCCCCACCTTTAACTGATTGCCTTTGCTTGAAGTGATAATGATTGAGGCGCTTGGGGGAGAAGTGATTGTTGCCACCGCTTGTGTACCAATGGGCAATTGGGGTGATTCACTATTAAAGATAGCCAGCTTTTTGCCTTCTGCTACCACCCACCGTTGGGAGCGGCTGGGGTCGCGGGGGTCGGTATCCAGTTCAATTTTGATGGGGACTTTCTCACCGTGCCAATTGCGTCCATTGTGTTCGCTGCTGGGTCGGTGTGTGCCAACTACAGAAAAGTTGGTGAATTGTAATTCCTTCAGTTGTCCGATGATTTGCTCAGGGAAAGCAGCAAACGCTACACTGGCTTTCTTACGCCCCTGGTATTTCAGCTTTTCTTCAGTGTGGGTAATATTGTGGAGAGCGGCTGCCAGTGGAAGTTTTTCGGATTGGGCTGTAGAGTTCCTGACCGTTTCCAGGTATTCACTGGCTTTTGAAAAGGCAGCTTCTACTATACTCTTGCTAACACCTGGTTGGAAGGTGACTTTTCCTTGTTTGATTGTCATGCCAGCCTTGAGATTATGTTCACGAGCTGAGGCTTCTGAAACAGTGCCAATCGGTCTAGGAGGAATGTCGGCTTGAGTGATTGGATCTTTGAGCAAAACAGCAACAAAGGACTGTGGTGTTTTCTGGTTTTGTTTGGGATTGGGTTCTATTCTAATATCTAATTTTTGCTGACCCCAAATTGGTGAAGGTTGGTCACTTACATTGCTATTAATCAGGTTAGTCACTTCGATTTTCCGACCACTTGTTGCGGATGTAATTATTAAACTTGGACCTGGTTCTAATTTTCTTTTTTCTTCTAATCTAATGGCTTCTTTAATCAAGTCGTTATAGGTATTTTTAATAGTGGTAGCTTGGTCTTTATGGTCTTGGGTAAACTCAACTCCAGGATATAAAGCTTTAAATTGCTCTAATTGGCGGGCGATGAGTTTGTTTGACTCAAAGTGCTGATTAGTCTGCTTTACCATCAAGTCAATAGGACTGTGGTTCGTGGTTTTCATTCCCCGATTCAAAAAAGCCTCTGGGTTTTTCTTATCAGTCAACCATCCAACAGAGGCGTAATTGCATATTTCCTGGCAGTATTTGAGGATAGATTCATCAGGGCGGAGTGCGCTTTTAGGACCATCTACGGCTACCTGTAACTCGTTTGAGAGTTGTCCGACAAGTGAACGCAATAGGTTTTTTACCTGGCGAAATCCTTGTTCTACTTGTTGTGTTGTTAGACTTGCTGGTAGTTTAGCAATGGGAGCCATTTGTTTTAAGATTTCTTCTGGGATATTAATCTCGCCGTTTTTGTGTTTAGCTCCGATTTTACTTAAGTGAGCAGATATGCGTCTAAGATACCCATATTGTTCTTCTTTGGGCATTAGCTGAGTTTCCCATTGCAACGCTACGTTCTTTTGAATTTCGTTTGCAATGAGTCCAATTTTATTTTCCATCGCGCTGATGGCGATTTCTGCAAAAGTTCCTTGATAAGGGACTTTGGCTTTTTTGACTACATCGGGATAGCGGTTGGCTGGTAGATTGTACTCCTTGACTTCAGCAGCTAGAGTAGGAAAATCACGCTTATGAGCAAATGCCAAGCGATCGCCATCGAAATCTGCTTGCAAGTGGTCAGCTGCGGTTTGGGGATGGATGTGTACTGTCCCAGAAAGCTTCATCGCTTCGGGTAAATGACGATTGGTCAGTACAATTACCCCGTTTGAGTTGACCAAGGGAGAGCGAGTGACAATGATTTCTTCTCCTTCAGGGATGTAGGGAACACAAATTTCATCTTCCGCAAGTTGCCAACTTGGTTGAGCTAACCCAGCATCGAATTTAATCGCCCGTCCAGTAGCAATATCCACCCAGGAAGCGCGAACAAATTCTTGTAACTCGGCAATAATTTTGGGGTGTTCCAGTATTTGAAAGTGACCTTCTAAATCGGCTTTGAGCAGGCGATAAACTAATTGGTCTTGTTGTTGCTGTTCTGGATTAAGTTCACTGCTTTCCTCTAAGTTGCTGAAAACTGATTCAACTGATAAAGCTAAGTCGCCTTCAAAGTCTGAAATTTCGGACTCAGAGGAGTTGACGAGTGCTTTACGCCGTTCGTAAGTTTCAACGTAAAGCTGAGCAATTTTGTGGGGTTCTGATTGGGTGTTTGCCAAAATCATCGCATCCATGGACAGCCGGGGTAGCATATCAGCTTCAACTGCACGAGGGTAATTGACCAGTATTTGCGTGCCAAGGCTGTGTTCGCCATACTCAGCCAGAGTTTTGATTCCTAAGCCGACTGTTAAGTTGTATTCACCTGGTGCAATCGCATCTTCCCCTTTCCTACCTTTGAACGAAGATGTCGCCAGCACCATGTCGTAACCAGTTTTGCCGTTATCCCTAATTAACGCTTCTCCTACTTGCTCAAGCCTAAAGGGAGCTAGTGTTCCCTTAGCAATCCGGGCTACAGAGTTTTCCTCTTGCTCCTTGATGCCTAATCGAAACTGGAATGGAGTGTTGCTGCTGCCTGTAAATTCTTCTGCCAAGTCCAGGCTGATTAAGCCTTTGCAGTCACCTACCAGGTTTTTTGCCACATCTAATGGTACAAAGCCGCCGTTTTCCCCAGTTGCGTCGTCTATCACCAAAATGCGTAGGTTGTTAAGTTCCTTAAAGTCCCGACAAGGAGTGAACAGCAGTGAGCCGTAGGCTGCTCCGTCTGAAGCATTAGGGTAAATGCGCTCTCTCACTTTGTCGTCACTAGCAAAATACATCCGTTCTTCAGCGGCGAACTGTAGTGTCTTGCCCTCATGTTCCCCCAAGTCTTGTGCTGTTGTAGAACCAGGATAAACCGTGCCGATGGCAAATTCGACATCGGGATATAAGTATTCAGCTAAAGAATTTTCTATCTTCTCTTCTACCCCAGTATCAAGTTTTAGCTTTGTATCAAAGTGTTTGAGGGTTAGAGTCATGGTTTAGCTGGAAGTGTGAGTGCATTTATAATATCTAGATTGGACTACACTTTTTGCTATTGATATCTGGTTTTTTACGTAAATCAGATTGTTTGATTGTTGACAAAAGTTAAAATAAAATTGCGGAGTAGTGTAAATTTATGACCAGCAAAAAACTACCATTATTGACCCGCGAAGAGTCTATGCGCGGTTTGATGCCTGAAGAACTCATGAGTGAGGGGTATATCGAGGCGGATGAGTTTTATAACCCAGCCCAAGACGAAGATGAGGAGGAAGGTCTAACAATTGCCGAATTGTATAGAAACAGTACTCCTTATGTGGTGACTGGTGAAGAAGAGGAGTTTTAAGATATGTTTGACTGTGATGCACATCTACTTGACAAATCAACCATTTTTTGCATTCAAGACGACAGTTGTGATTGGATGAACTCGTAACCACGATCAAATCGTGGTATCATCCTACAATTAAATTTGTTCAGTTCATTTACAATATCAGGACTGTCAAAATCTCTCGAGTTACGATTGAGGAAACACGCAACTGTTGGTTGATTCTGACGAAGGTGGGAAATGACTGATGCATAAACAAGAGCATCTTGTGGTTTCAAATCAAACGGATCTTCGTATGTTGCTGCTTCAGTAAGAATATCGCCAGTCAGTGCAATGACTTCCATACTCTTTAAAAGCCGAACTCTATACTGCACAAAACGTTGACGTTCATCCTTATTGCTTTGAACCAACAAACTTGCAATATCTTGAATGCTATTGATGCGAGTTGTGTAGGATGCAGTACGTGCAAGCTGCCGTAGTTCTGTGTCAAGTACTTGTTGAAGATCCCTACGACTCTTTGCTTGACGGCTCAATTTCTCGTGGGGTTCAGCTAGACTATATGCAGGCACGACTAACTTTATACGTCCAGTTTCACAAAGTTGCAGAATTTGCTCACAACTGACAAACTGTTCTTGCTGGAAAACGAGTTCCAAAACAAAGTTGGTTTCAATGTAGACGTTCACGCAATAGCCTCGCAATCGAAACTGCCTCCGGCGACAGCAGCATAAAGACCTGAGTCAACCAGCCATCGCTCTTGTTCATCCGTCTCTCCAAGAGGCAGCTCATTATAAATGATTTTCGATAGCCAAGCTGCTACTATTAGTACAAGGCTCTGACTACTTATTGTTTGCCCTTGCGTTATTCCAGCTTTATCAAGATAAGGCTGAATAATAGGACGCGCATCAACAGCATAAGTTGGTTCGCTAATGTCAAGTTGTGCATCTTCATTAGCCCACAGGTAAAACTTGTCAGGGAAAACCATGAGGAAGTAAGGGGCTTTTGGGTAGATGCCGTGGGCGAGGATATTGCTTCGCAGTTGGGAAGCCCACTGTGCCGAGGCATTGAGTTTACCCTTGACCTGAACGACAAGCACCAGTTGACCGTCTTTGTTGTAAACTGCTAAATCCCAGCCAGTGTCCCGTTGAGCAAACATGATCAAAGACTTTTTTGTATGACTTACTATTTACCATTCTGACGCAGGACGATATATTCGTCGCCAAATTCCATGGGTCGGTTGAGGGTGACGCTCGGTCTAACGAGTTAGTTCATAGCGCGATCGTATTTGGCAAATGGTCAAATAATTTGGGAAAGGACAGTGTCAGTTGTAAAAAATTAACCAGCCCTTAGTAGTAGGGGCTGGTTAAAGTATTAGTGTTGTTGGTATTTGTCAAACCCTTTGGCATACCCTAGAAGGTAAAAAGGATTTTGACATTGTTGGGGTATGCCAAAGTCCCCATGACGTCTTCCCTGGTCATAGCAGCACCAATCGCAGCTTTGCCAAAGGTTTTGGTCTTTCAACCTTTCTTCGAGAGGGGGAATCTCACGTTCAACTAATTCCCAGTCCTGCACAACGTAGTGGAATTCTTCAAAATATTCTGGATACATGGGGTCATAGGTGAAACTTCATCTCCGTGCAAGCGTGAGCTTGAGTAAAAGAAAAACCCACTGGTGTTTAATCAGTGGGCTATGTGTGATGGGTGAAGTTACTGTTGAGAGCGTTAGTAGGGAATCTCGTCCTCCAAAAAGTCGTTTACCCCTACAGTCACCAGTTCTGGCTCAGGTACAGTTTGGGACTGCGCGTCTACTGTGACTACTGGGCGCGTTGTGGCTCCTAGCATTGGCAAGCGCTCCCGCAATGCACAGTCCACGGTGAACTTGTTTTCACCCAGCTTCTCAATCCTGCTGATGACGAGCATTAGTGGCTTTTCAGGATTGGGTCGCCAGCCAGATTCCAACAAAACGGTGACATTGCCCCGCGACAGCACTGTTCGTCCATCCAGAAGGTGCAACTTGTACACCGTTCCGTATTCTCCATCAGAAGATGAGATATAAGGGTGAAGCTGGTACTCTCCAACGCCAAGCTCGTGCATCTTGAAGGAGTTACCAGGAACTTGCCGCAACAGAGGTAGGATAGGTTCTTCGTTGATCACTGTGGCTTCTACGTCTGCCACGGTAAGATTCAAATCGCGACTAGCTAGCTGGATAGGAACCCGGAACACATCCCGACTCTTGGACACGAATGAGCAGGTAGCCTTGGGGTACTTATTGCCGCTCAGGTCTTCTTCCTCAGTGACAACTACCTTACCCTTCAGTTTGCCGCAGTGCAACAAGTCACCCTTTTGAGTAATGGGAAATTGGTTATCTCCTAGCTTCAAAACTATGCTTTCACCATCACGGAAGATGGCGGCGGCGTATACTGCCTGCATCACACCCCCGTTCGCTTTAACCAGGAGGACACTATCGGGGTTGAAGTTCTCAAGTTTCTCGTACTCAATAAGTTCCAGAAACTTGAGCAATGGTTCGGACTCTGCAGATGGTAGAGAATCCAGCCCGATGTTGTTCCACGTTTGTGTCAAATCGTCTCTTAAAATGAGGGACGGAAATGCAGAACCATTGAATTCAATTGTTGTCGCCATGCATTTGTGTAAAAAACATCACCACTAGACGGCGCGTGAGCGCGAGGGTCAGCCCCTTCGGGGAAGTCAAAAGTCAAAAGTCAAAAGTCAAAAGTAAGAACCCCATACCATAAGTTGGGGGCTTGAGTCAGCGGACGCCGTATTTCTTGCGCCTACTCGATGAAATACATTTTTTCTTTTTCCATAACGAAGTTGGGGGCTTGTACCTTTTTCTTTCTGGTCAGGTGATGGTAAGTCTGTAAGTCTGTAAGTGGAACCATAACGTTGTATGCTACAAACCTGGGCGCGTTATGGTTCCAATGGTGTTTAGAAGGAATCACCAGCAGATACAATTGCTGTGCAGTTGCCGTTAACAACGGTATTGTTAAGCGACAGATTAAGCTCAGAGATTTGATGCTGCAAATCTTGCAGTTTCAATTGCTGGGACTGTACTTCTAGCTTTCGTAGCTCTGATATCAGCGTTTCCAACATTGGCAGATTATCTGGGCTGAATTGAATGGCGATTGACTCGCTTGAACCACTCAGGTACAGGGTTGCTGTTCCCAAGTTTTCATTAATGAAACAACTGAGATAGCTGCTAGCAGTGATTGTGATATTTGTGCTTCTGCTGATGTTCATTTCTTACTCCGTTGTGACTTAGACTGTTTCATGTGTCGGAAGCGGACGTGCTTAGGAGTGACTATCTCTGCGATCGCCTATGGCGGGCGCTCCGCGCCATCGCACTCACGTCCTCGCCGCGTTTGTGTGCTGCTAGGATGTCCTTAGCTTTAGCACTGACCTTGACCTCCTGAAATTCCGTTGGTAGTTCGTCGGGTTCAACCAGCAGCACAACTGAGGGCGGATTATTCTGGAAGTCAATGCGGCGCTCAACTCCAGCTACCTGCTCACTCAGTACTCCCGCCGAGTGCAACTTAAGGAGATACCCCTTAATTTGGGCTATCTGGTTGCGACGCCGTTGGATGACCATAGAATGCAGTTCTACAATCTTTTCTAGCCGCGCCTCCCAGGTTTCCAGGTCTAGCTTCAACTGGTCAGCAACGTAGGCGATCGCATCTACTTTGGCTTCTGTTGCTTGCTGCACGTTAAGTTGGTCGTGCAGCAACTCTTGCAACTCTAATTCGTCCTCACAGTTGTCAATCTCCTCCCACAGTTGAGCGGCGGTGATTGATAGCACTGCAAGGCTGGCATGATTGATATCGGTGGTTGTTGTCATTGATACAGTTGTTGAGTAGGCTTCCACAGCCCTAATGGCTATGAAAGCAACAGTTTTGATGATGATTTAGTAGCGGTCAGAATACAGGTAAGCATCGTGGTAATACTGACGTTCTTGCTCCCAAGCAGCCTCAGCCTCGGCTAAAGCAATAGCTTCGGCTGATTCAGGTTGCTGGATGGCAGCAAGCCATTGTTGTTCCAGTTGGTCGAACCAACTGGAAAGTTCAGCTTTTTGGAGCGGCGTAAGTGTGGGATTGCTCATGATAGGATTTCCTCATACATCACCCCTAAGAGCGCGTGAGCGCTTTTAGCGTTACGCTGTTTGCCCTGACGGACACTTTTGGCATATTGCTTACGCCATTAGAAGTCATTCCAAAGCTTCTGCAACTTCGCTGCTGTTTTCACTAAGCGATATCAAAGGTTTCCTTTGTCGTGAGTAGGTTTATCAATCACAAGCATTCTGGTGTTCACATTTGTCCGCCGATCTGATTGGAGGAAGGAGCCTGCTGGGTTGTCGAACTCCGTTGCTCCCAAACAACGCAACCAAGAGCGGAAGTGCTGGTATTTGTGCTTTGTTCCAAAGGTGTAGGAACAGCTAACGATGCTCACCAGCCGTCCGCCGGGGACTAGCCACTTGAACGCTTGCTGGATGTGGTAAATGTCGTTGCCGAGACTGAACGGCGGGTTCATAATGACGCGGTGATATATTGGGTGCGGAGTAGCTTCCATAAAGTCGTCACCAATCAGGTTGAATCCCTGGCGAGTGAGGATTTCTTGGAGGGTAGGCGACACCTCGAAACAATCAGGTTCAATGCCTGCTGCCCTCAGTTCAAGGCAGATCGACCCCGAACCTGCACTCGGTTCCAGCACTCGTATCTGCGGTTTGAGTTCAGCGAGTTGAATCATTTGATCCAACAGGTGCTGCGGCGTGGGAAAGTAATCGGGTATTTTCTGCCACACTGCTTCTCGCTTGAGTTGGCAGATTTCTAAAGCTTCGACTTCCGAGGTACTTTTGGGACGTTCTGTAGCCAACTCCTTGAGAGCTGCGATCGCACGTTTACACTGTTGAGGAGTGCGGATGCCAGCACTTTTCAGCTTTTTCACCCACTCCTTGTACCAACCGTCCGAGGCGAATACGTCTTCTATATCTTTGTCAGTCCAGCTATCCTTGCTCATGGATGCCAGGACTTCCAGTTGAGTTTTGGCGCTGATTCCTTCTAGAATAGGAGGCAAGTTTCCTTGTTCGGCACAAGCAGCCATAGCGTAAAGCCAGGACTGAATGCGCTCCAACCTCAACGCTTCTTGGTAAAGGGAGTCGGCAATTCCGGCGCGGCGGCGGGTGGGGTTGAGTTGAGCGATAGGCGGATTTTTCTTTGCTGCTATTGCATCGGTCATACCGTTTGCTAATGAGCGCAGCTTCTCGGCTTTGCGGGGATTGGGGAACAGCAGCGGCTTTATGTTTTGAAAGCCGTTTTCTACAGAGGGAAGCAAGTCCCAGAGTTCTAGTTGTTGCATAGATGGAAGATAGGAAAAACCTCTCCCTCTTCCAGCCGTGAGGCTGCAACCTTTATTAAGGAACTGGCTAAAGCTTTCGCGTTATGTAGTTCCAGCGATGAAGCCATTAGTATCCGTGATGAAGTTGGTTTCTTCCAAGCAATTCGCGCTACGTTTGCTAAACATACCAACATAGGCGGTAAGAGTAGAGAAGACTTAGACACCGCAATCCGTCAAATTGTCTCCAAGGCGGTATCATCTGATGAGGTGGTGGATATTTTTAACGCTGCTGGTTTAAAAAACCCTGATATCTCTATCTTATCTGATCAGTTCTTAGAAGAAGTGCGGGGTTTACCGACTCGTAATCTAGCGCTGGAGTTGTTACAAAAGTTAATCAACGATGAGATAAAAACCCGTTCTCGTCGCAACTTAGTACAATCGCGCTCTTTCTCAGAAATGTTAGAACAGACACTAAGGCGGTATCAAAACCGTGCGATTGAAGCAGCGCAAGTCATCACAGAACTTATTAAACTAGCGTGCCAGATGCGAGAAGCTTATAAACGCGGTGATGATTTAGGTTTAACTGAAGATGAACTGGCTTTCTATGATGCTTTGGAAGTTAATGATAGTGCGGTTGCGGTTCTAGGCGATGAAATACTACAGGCGATTGCTCGGGAACTAGTCCAAACCGTCCGCCGGAGTGTCACCATTGATTGGACAGTCAAAGAAAGCGTGCGCGCTAAGTTAAGAACAACAGTCAAGCGATTGTTCAGAAAATACGGTTATCCACCAGATAAGCAGGAGAAAGCAACGTTAACTGTATTGCAACAGGCGGAGTTGTTGTGTAAGGATTGGGCTGCTTGAGGAAGGCGCTGGCTTACCTCAAACCATTTTAATTTTTAATTGGTTTGACTCCATCACATAAATGCCTATCCTCATCATTTTGCGGCTTACTTTTCAAATAGTGACGCACCCAGTCACAGCTAATCGCCAACATATCTTCAATATCTCCCACTTGCCACACCCGCGCCGTTTTGTCAGATGATGCAGTAGCCAAGCGCTTACCATCGAGGCTAAGTACCACGCCATTCACCGAATTTTCATGTCCGGTGAGTGTGTATAACTCCTTACCAATGTTAGCATCCCACACCCGCGCCGTTTTGTCAGATGATGCAGTCGCCAAGCGCTGACCATCCGGGCTAAATACCGCGCTATTTACCCAACCTTTATGTCCGGCAAAAGTCTGCAACAGATCACCAGTGTTAGCATCCCACATCCGTGCCGTTTTGTCAGATGATGCAGTAGCCAAGCGCTCACCATTCGGGCTAAATACCACGCTATTCACCGCATCTTGATGTCCAGTGAAAGTCTGCAACAGCTTACCTGTTTTTGCATCCCACACCCGCGCCGTTTTGTCAATTGATGCAGTCGCCAAGCGCTCACCATCCGGGCTAAATACCACGCCATTCACCGAATTTTCATGTCCAGTGGGTGTGTATAACTCCTTACCAGTGTTAGCATCCCACACCCGCGCCGTACCATCAAGTGATGCAGTCGCCAAGCGCTGACCATCCGGGCTAAATACCACGCTCCACACCATTTTTTCATGTCCGGTGAGAGTGTGCAACAGCTTACCAGTTTTAGCATTCCACACCCGCGCCGTACCATCAAGTGATGCAGTCGCCAAGCGCTGACTATCCGGGCTAAATACCACGCTCCATACCCAACCTTCATGTCCGGTGAGAGTTTGCAACACCTTACCTGTTTTTGCATCCCACACTCGCGCCGTTTTGTCCCATGATGCAGTCGCCAAGCGCTGACCATCCGGGCTAAATACCACGCTATTGACAAAATCTTCATGTCCGGTGAGAGTGCGCAACAGCTTACCAGTTTTACCATCCCACACCCGTGCCGTTTCGTCACTAGATGCAGTTGCCAAGCGCTCACCATCCGAGCTAGATACTATGCTATTTACCGAATCTTGATGTCCAGTGAAAGTCTGCAAAATCGTCTTAACAAGATTTGCAGGCACCCGCACCGTTTCCCGCGTCGTTTTGTCAATGTCAATACGTCCGATGAGAATCTGCGCACTAAGGATAAAGAAAAAATCACGAGTATTTGCATCCTGCACCTGCGTTGTGTGGGAGCATCCCAATTTTGCAAGAAGACAAGAGAAAGGAGAATTAATTCGCGAGTGATACTCGCGAATAAAGGAAGACTATACGGATGTTGCCATAACTGCGAAAATGATCGTGTCAAAGAGCATCTTTATGACAATGACACCATCGGACAAAAAACTTTTAGCAGAGCATATTCAGGCGATCGCCAAAATCCTTTATAAAAATACTCCACCTGAGAAAATTGAGACGTTTGAGGGTATTGAAACAACGGTGCGCGACCAAGTTCTACAACATATCAGCCCCCAAATCACCTTTTTTTTGTCAGAGAAAAGACGGGAACAGAATCTGGGCGCATCCGAACGATAAGAAGTTGTGTTGGAAGGATAAAAGTTACTCAAAAACAAGCGTCACGTTTAGGAATTGAGCCATATCGACGGTTAAGTCCGATGCTTGAGAAGTGCTGTTTGTTACTTGCAGCCAACGAGTCATTTCAAGACGCAGAGAATGACCTGAAAGTTTTGACTGGCATTGAAGTTGGTCACAGCACTCATCATCGCCAAGTCCAGAAAGTAGACCTATCCCCACCCAACATTAAACAAAAGCTGACAGAAGTTTGTCTAGATGGTGGGAAAGTGCGTTTACGTTCAGAGGAAAAAGGTAATCCCGCGTACTGCAAGGAGTATAAAACAGGGCGATTACAGGGAATATATTACGGAGCTTTTTTTCAAGATAATCTCTCTCTAATTAATTGGGTGAACAGCCAAAACCTTGCTCGAACCATTTACTGCTTGGGAGATGGACATGATGGAGTTTGGAACGTGTTTGCACAAATAGCAGACGACCATACCCGACAAGAAATTCTAGATTGGTATCATTTGAAAGAGAACCTCTATAAAATTCAGGCATCAAAAAAGTTTTTAGAACAAATCGAAGCAGATTTGTGGCAAGGATTCGTAGAATTCGCGATGAATAAACTGAAGAAAACCAAGTATGTTGGTGTGACTAACTTTATAAATTATCTACGTAAACATAGGCATCGTCTAGTCAATTATATGTACTTTCAAGCAGAGCAGTTAAGCTCGATTGGTTCAGGTGCGGTTGAGTCGGCAGTCAAGCAAATCGACAAGCGGCTACAAATAGTTGGTGCACAATGGAAGTATGAAAATTTACCACAAATGCTCCAGCTACGCTGTGCTTATCTAAATCAACAACTAGCTCCCAAGGCATCTTGAAAATAAAATAAACCCTGTGAAAAGATACAGGTTCTTTAATTCGCGAGTTATCATCGCGAATAAATTTGATGTACTTAAAATGCCAAGACCAACTGATAACGAGCGTAATCAAGATAAATTAGCTCGTTTTGACCGGATTAAAAAAGTGATAACAGCCTTAGAAAAACAACAAAAACAAATTGTTAAACACGGAGAGCTTACCCCGTCAGGGGCGTGGGTGGCGCGTTATCAAGTACGGCAAAACAATAAGAAATATTGGTACTACAAATTACAAGTTACTGAACCATACTTTCAATGTGCGACATCAGAAAAGTTAAGTAAATACAAGCACTTAGGCAAGGCTGGTACTCAAGACCATATTCATGCTGTCATGTCTGTTTTTAGACGTACTGTTTGGGATGAGATCCAGAAAATTATTCACACCCTTGATGATTGCTTGCTCGATATAAATTCTGGTTCTGGGCAAGAGTCAGAACAATCGCAGGATGATTAACTCAATTTATTCGCGAGTAACAATCGCGGATTCTTTTTTTCTTTTATTTTTGCAAAATTGGGATGCTCCCCGTTGTGTCAGAAGATGCAGTCGCCAAGCGCTGACCATCCGGACTATATTCCACGCTTTTCACCGAATCTTCATTTCCGGTGAGAGTCAGTAACGCCTTACCAGTATTTGCTGCATCCCACACCCGTGCCGTTCTGTCAGTTGATGCAGTTGCTAAGCGCTTACCATCATGGCTAAATACCACGCTCTCCACCGAATCTTCGTGTCCAGTGAGAGTGTGCAATTCCTTACCAGTTTTCGCATCCCACACCCGTGCCGTTCTGTCAGTTGATGCAGTCACCAAGCGCTTACCATCATGGCTAAATACCACGCTCTCCACCGAATCTTCATGTCCAGTGAGAGTGTGCAACAGCTTACCTGTTTTTGCATCCCACACCCGCGCCGTTTCGGCATATAATGCAGTCGTTGCCAAGCGCTTACCATCCGGGCTAAATTCCACGCTCTGAACCTTACTTTCATGTTCGGTGAGAGTGTGCAACAGCTTACCACCTTTAGCATCCCACACTCGCGCCGTTGTGTCATTTGATGCAGTCGCCAAGCGCTCACCATCCGGGCTAAATTCCACGCTATTCACCGAATCTTTATGTCCGGTGAGAGTCTGCAACAGCTTACCATTTTTAGCATCCCACACCCGGGCCGTTCCGTCACCAGATGCAGTTGCCAAACGCTGACTATCTGGGCTAAATTCCACGCGATACACACCATCTTTATGTCCGGTGAGAGTTTTGCATGAATGTGGGAGGAATTTGCAGTTGAAACCGTTGGAGAAAAATCGTTCCAAATTGGACAAAATCACCCCTTCTGGATTCTGCAACGCCTCGGTGGGAGTGTGCAACAGCTTACCTATTTTAACATTCCACACCTGCACCGTTTTGTCATCTGATGCAGTCGCCAAGCGCTCACCATCCGGGCTAAATACCACCCTATTCACCGAATCTTCATGTCCGGTAAGAATTTGCAACAGCTTACCTGTTTTAGCATCCCACACCCGCACAGTTTTTCCATTTATAGTAGCCAGTTGTTTACCGGTGGGGTTAAATACAGCATCTGTACCCTGCAACCGCAAGCGCTCCTGAAATCCATCTTGATTGTGGTGAACTGCTTGGACTAAGTTACCTTGAACCTGCATAGAAACACTATCTTTTCCAAGCCAAAGCTTTTTTAATTCTTTCTTAGCTTTGATTGCTTCCACCATCGCATCAAGTTGATTGTTATTAAGAAGAAGAGACTCAACAGTTTTAGTCATACTAATAATGCTTTGCTTTTGGACTGCTTGCTGTTGCTTTTGGGCTTCTTGTTGTTGAAAAACAGCAAACACGCTGATTACAGTTGTCAACCCTACTAGAGTAAAACCAACACCAGCGAAGATTCTAATTCTTCTTAATTTATGATCGCGCACCCCCACACTAGCATCAATAAACTGATTCGCATCATCATTAAACCCGCCCAAAACTTGATGAAAATTGTTATCCTTCCTCAGTTCTAAAATCTGCTCTAACTTTGAACCACTCCAAAGTTCTTCTTCTGGTTTCTTAATTTTCCATCGCTTAACATCTTCGTAAAGACGGTTACGCAAAGCAATACCTTGACGATTTTTCTGAATCCAGTGACGTAACTCATCCCAACAATTCAGTAAAATTTCGTGGGTAATTTCAATTGTAGAATCAGATTTTTCCGATTTTCCTGACAAGTCAGCATTACTCACCAACAAATTCGCATTCACCAATTTTAACAATACAGCACGCTCATTATCGCCAAACTCAGATAAAAGCGCCCTTCTGCGAACAGGTTTCCACTCTATACCAGATTCAGTATTTTCACCAATTCCTACCAACTTGAGAAATATTCGCTGTACCGCCTGCTTTTCTGATGACGACAACTCTTTATAAAGACTATCTACGTGTTTTTGCAGCGCACCCCTAACATGGCCGATGTTTTGGTATGTACTAATATTCAAAGTCCGGTCATTGATACTACCAGTTTTGACTTTCTCTGACCATAATAAATTTAAAGTATACTGCAACAAAGGTAAACAACCTGCTTGTCCCTGAATCGAAGCAATAATTGTATCTACCAATCCTGCTTCAAAAACGACTCCATGATGCGCTGCTGGTTGTTCAATTGCTAAACGCAACTCGCTTGGCTGCATTTCGACAATCATTGGGCGATGCTTTTGTGTTACTTCCACAAGTTGAGGAAATTCCCTTAATCTTTCAAAAAAATCAGCGCGCATCGCCGCTATAATTTTCACATTAGGTAATTTAGCTTGACTCAGTTTTATCAAGCCCTTGACAAATTCGCCACGCTTGTTTTCATCGCTAATAATAAACAATTCTTCAAAAGGGTGCTAATGCTAATCCTGGTGGGGTTGAAAGTTGACCACTTATAAGCGCACTCTCCTGGCTTATACTTGCTCGACTGTCGGCTCCAGTCTTCCCACAAAGGCAACAGCGCACTTGAGTGCGAGTACAGCGCCATTCCGACTCTGATCCAATCTTGATAATCGTCGGCGCGGTGGGGATGAAGCCGCGACAGTAGTGCAGCAATGTGACGGTACGTAGCGTCCCCTGCTGGCTGAGTCACATGAGCGGGATATCTGCTCACTGTGATTGGCGCACGGCATTTGGGTTGCTTTTTGACCATCAACTGTATCAGCCAATCTGGAGCAAAGGCGATCGCTCTAGAACTGGGACTGCAATTCTTTAGCCAGCGGTAAGGTTTGTGGGTGATCGGGTGAATTGATGGTGGTAGGACGGACATCAATCCTTTAAACCGCAATTCCAGCCCGTGATCCAGCTTACGAGAGTGAAGTGAGGTGGCAATATCGGCTGACACCTTGAATAACCGCTGACAACGCCCCGGTCGCCCAGACGTGAAGGCGACTGTATCGGGCAGAGGATTTTCTTGTGCCAGTTGGAGCAGCACTTTAGCTGCGGCTGCACCGTCTTGGTCAAGTGCCAGCAGATAGTTGCACCCTGACTCGATTGCCGTGCCAGTCAGCAAGCCAAATCCGGTGCAGTGATGACCATTGGCAAGCCACTGGATGAGCTGCGCCGGAGTATAAGGACGCTTATTCCAGCCCTTTCCTCCAAGGGGTTGTTTCCCTGAGACAGGAACTAACCCCCAGTCGGTCGGAAGTGAGCTTAGTTCTTTATGAAGTTGTTGCATCACTGCTCAAATTCTTCAGCTTCTTTGAATAGTTTGAGAAACCGTTTTACTATGTCTTTCATCCAACACAAAAGCTAATATTCCGAGGGCAGCATTAACACCTTTTCAACAACATAAAGTTTGATGCAAGGCAATGGAAAATCGGTGTACTCAATCTCCTGCCGTAAGATTTCCAAATCTGTATCCCGTTCACAAATTAATGTGGCAGATTTGTTATCATTAACGACCAATCGCCAAATTTGGAAGTCCCGCAAGTCGGGCAGCGCAAGCAGCTTGTTGGTTTGATGGGAAGCAATGGCATCAATTAGCCAGTAGGCGTTGCCAGCAGTGGCTAGATATCTTACTCCGCAGGTGTAAAGCAACCCCAGTGAATGTTTGTACAGTGATTCTGAACTTGTAAACTGGTCAAGGTCTGTTTGCTTTAGTGTCATTTTCAGTGTTAAATAAAGTTGGTATGAAATGCCATGAGCCATGACAAAAAACAGCTCTCCCGCCAAAACGCGGAAAAGTTGTTTTTAGGAGTTGGGGGAAGTAAAAGGTTTATTTAGACTTACTACCGATTGCGGTTTTTGCTTTGGTTCCGTTAGCACCTCCAGCGCCTTCTACATTGGAATCTGCTGGTGATGTTGGTAATGAGCCAGTATCGGGAGAGTTATTTTCTACCTCCGTTAAAAGCGTGTTAGTAGATGTTAAGAAAGCTGACACAATACAATCAGCGCCTAACTCTTTAGCCTGAGTTTCTACCAAGCTTTGCACCTGCTCCGAAGTCAGTCCGGGAATGCGCCTTAACTGTTGAGTTTTGATGAATTTCCAAATTGCCAGTGCCTCAACTGGCGTTGCTGATTGAACAGCTTTGCGTGAAGCTGCAATCAACTTTTCTGTCACTATATTGACCCTATTTTCTGGAGACATATCTTTTGTCTTAGCCATTGAACCTCTGGGGTAATTGATACATTTCATTTGCCTTAAGGCGTGAGCCTAATCCCAAAAAAACAACATGAGCCAAAATTTCGGCTCATGTCGTTATGGGGAGAAACAGGTGATGCGAAAATACTCACACTTGGTTTTTTGGTTTAGTCGGTTGCAATCTGCCTTTGGCAGCAGCGCTACGCTATCGCTTCCAGCAGCGTCAGCCCGACTGTTTTATTGAGCGCCGTGTTGCCTTGCGGACATCCGTGCAATTGCAAGCACTTGGGACAGCCAGCTTCACAGCTACAAGCTTTTGAGAGCAATGCAGCGCTATGAGCAAACTTCTGAAACTGATGGAATATCGCTTCGCTACAGCCATTTCCTCCATCTACCGCATCGTAGAAGTAGCCCACAGTTTCGCTTTCATCAACAACAATGTAGTTCAAATCGAGGCTGGAACTGAGGATGACGAGCGGCACAGCAAATATCATTTGATGACCCATGCTGTGGAGGGCGATAGAGTCAGCAGCAGCTTCCCATAATGCAGCGTAGGCGGACGGAATGCTTTGGCAGTTAGAACAAAGAACTTGTTCCTTGATCTGTCGGACTTGGGTTGAAATTACCTGTTTAGTCTCGTCGTTGATTTCCACCTTTACGATGGGTGTTTTGTACTGGGTGCAGTAGGGCTTCTCAAACGCTATTTCGTCGATGACGGTCACGAGTTCGACGTTCTTGAGGCGAGTACCGCAATACATACAGGACTTGCCAGAGACGAGACGGTGATAATTGCGACATCCCGAAGAAGTGCAAGTTAGTTCGTACTGTTTGACGCATAGTTTGTAGCCAGTCACCGATGATGTAATTTCACCCCAGCCCAAAATTAGTTTTAATTCACCTTTGGGGATAGAAAGCGCGACTGTTTTGGGATCCGCCAGCGGTTCGAGCATCTCAATATCCAGCTCAGTCTCAGCTATGGTGAAAGTGTTGCTTTTGGAATCGATTCGGTTGAGGATGGCTATTCGTTGGCTGACATCCAGCGCGGTCGATTTGTATTTGATAATCTCACCATCGCCGTCCTGAGCGCTGTAGATAGCGCCGGGAAATACCTCTCGGAAAGCCATATCCAGTGACATTTCCTCAAAGTCCTCGCCGATGCCGTTGTCAATCAACTTAACACTGGCGGCTGCGTTCCCGCGCAAATTGATTTCCTTATGGGGATAGCCCCGTCCCCAAAGTTGTCCGTTTCGGCTGAGAAACAGTTGATTCTGGTTCATGAGGGCATCAGCTACAGCAGCCGCTCGTTCCCCAAAGTAATGAGTTAGCATAGCGATGGGAATGCCGCTTTCCACAGCAGCTGCCATCAGGTGCTTGCCCAGCAGTATGGGATAATCGGGATTGAAACTAGCGCTCTCAGCTATTGAGTGCAGGAGTACATCGGGGTTGGTGCTGTAATAGTTATCCAGAGGGCTTTGAGCTACTGGCAGGAAGATGACTAGCCCAGGATTTCGCCGACCAGCGCGACCGATTCGCTGCCTGAACGACATTAAACTTCCGGGCCAGCCGCGCACCAAGCAGCAATCCAACTCTGGCAAGTCCAGCCCAGCTTCAAGAGCAGACGTACTCAGAAGCCACCGAATCTTACCTGACTGCAACTGCCCTATGATGTCACTGCGGCGATCGCTTCGGAGTGAACCGTAGAAGATAGCCACTCCTTCGGCAAGGTGCGAACACCCCTCTTTGCGAGCTTCTTGCTTGACTATGCTCAACAGACTCTTAACCGCAGAGCGATTGTTACAGAAACAAATCCCCGTGAGTTCCTTTTGCAGCATTCCGAGGATAATTTTGGCAGCATCGGGATTGGCAGTGCTGCTGGGCTTCAGACACAGAGTTGTCCGTCCTGCAATGAAAGCCCCGCTGCGCTCAATCAACTGCAACCGCTCTGGTGTCGTCTCCCGCCCGGAAAAGCGCAGTGCCATTTCAGCCGGATTGCCAATTGTGGCACTGCTGAAAACCCATTGCAAACAATTTGAGTCCCCACCAACAGTATCAACTGCAACCCGTAGCCGTCGCATGAGGTTGGTGAAATTGGCACCAAACGTCGCCACATAAGTATGAGATTCGTCGATGACTACGTAGCGCAAGCGCCGCAAGAACTCCCGAAACAACTCTCCTTCGTCTTTCTTCCGCACATTGTAAAGCTGGTAGTGCAGCAGGTCGGGGCTGACTCCCAAAATCTGGGGCGGTACAGGACTAAACAGCCGCTGCCGTTCTGCTATTGAGGTATCGCCTGTCATCAAGCCTACCTTAATTTGTGCGTCTTGGGGTAGTTGGGAAACAAGCGATCGCAGTTTGCCAACTTGGTCAACTGCCAGTGCCTTAAGCGGGTACAGGTACAATGCAGTTGCATTGCTGGTAAGGCATGATTCCAGCACAGCTATGTTGAAGCACCAGGTCTTGCCGCTGGCGGTTGGAGTCAGGATGGAGATATCCTTGCCAGAACGCAGTGCTGTCAAAGATTCTAGTTGATGCGAGTAAATCTGGCTGATACCAATGCGCGAGAGTGCAGTTCTGAGTGCAGTAGGCAGGTCGTCGGGCAGCGGGTACATGTAGCGAACTGCAAACATCCAGCGATAAAACTGCAAACAAGGCGATGAGCGAAACCACATTCTCTGCAAATAAGAGGGGTCTCAAAACCACATTCTGTGCAAATGAAACTGCAAACATAATTTTCAAACCGCAAACAAGGGTTTTCAAACCACATTAACTGCAAATAAGCCGTAACCCATGCTGTGATTGGGGTACAGAATTTATCGCCTCAAAAATGTCCAATTTATACGAACTTTTTCACCAGACATATACGTATATTTCTTTATATATAAATTGGACACTGATAAAACAAGAAAATACTGTACAAGATATTTCCCGTTTTTTTGCTTCTTTAACAAGGAATTCCCATTTTGAGCATTTGGTCTCTCAAATCTTGAGTTCGACCGGGAGGCAATTGACCGTGTAAAAAAGAGTTCACCTCTGCCATACGTACATTCAACAATTCAGCTAATACCTTGGCGTTATAACCATGCCGAATTAAGCGAGGTTCCAAATCATTGATGGAATGAGCTAAAACGGATTCAATCACTCCCAAAGTAATTGGTTTTGTCCCAACCTTGTAACCTTCTTCAAATGCCAGCTTTAAGTAATGTTCGATTTGTAACGGAGTTGTCAATCGCTCCGCCAAAAATGCAATTGCCTCATCAGTCACCAAATCAGATACCAAATAGTCGTCGTGAATACATTCACCTAAAAGCCACTTAATAAACTCTGACTGGTGTCCTCGGATACCTTCTAGGCTAAACACAGTTGTCCTTGCACCAATTTCTTCCAAAGATGGTCGGCGCAAATCATTTTTCAGCTTGGGATGCCCCACCAGCAATATCGATAAAGTACTACCTTGAAGGCGTACCAATTCAATCAACCGTTTAATTTTTATTAACGTACTGTTGTGAAGGTCGTGGGCTTCATCCACTAGCAATACAACTGGTTTACGGCATTTCTGAATCAATGCCAACAGCTTGCGTTCGCGTTGTTCGGGTTGAGTTGGTGGTTTGGCATCTTTTTCTGTAGCTAAATCGCAGAACAATGCAGCCATTAAAGTTCCCAAGTTAACCTTATCTTCGTCAACTGCAAGGCTCTTGGAAATAATAATGTCTTTTTCAGAGGCTAATTCTAATTGCAACCGCTGCAAAGTAGTCGTTTTACCACAGCCAACAACCCCTGATATAGCAATTAACCGACCTTGCCGAATTTGGGGTTTAAGTTCTTTGAACAGATGCGTTTGTTCTTCAGTCTCAAAATACCCCACATATTCCAAGGTACGTTTGAGACCAAAATAATTCATCACATCACTCAGCATGGTGACTTCCTGGTAAGGGATTAAAGAAATCTCGAATTTTTTCCATCACCACTTGTTTATTTAGAGTGCTGTCTAAAGTCGCGTTAATATAAGACATCTGTACTTCAGTAAGTTTAGCTAACGGTCGTGCCAAATACTCGGCAATTGCCTGTTTTGCAGCAATAACTGTGGGATAAGTCAGTTCTTGAAACGGGTCAGGGTCAACAAAAGATTGCACCTTAAATTCAACAATACTCGGTTCAGGATCAGCCAGATTTATCTTACCAATGGCGGAGAGTGGCAAAGACAGCTGTTTAGCTAAAGACTCAATTTGGTCAGCCCGCTTCTGGGTTCGTGTTTTTTTGAAACTTCGGTAGCGATGCAACGGTATTGGTCCACCAACAGGAATGTAAGGACCGTAACGCTTTTCTAGATGTTCTACGTATAGTTCGTTATCGAACAAACCCCACCAGAGAACTACTGTCTCTCCTGCTAAATCCGGTTCAACCTCATAAGCAACCCCTTCAACAGTAACGCGAGCATCAATTCCTACTTTCCTTCGTTCTGGTTCCCGCGCAAAAGTACAGAAACGTTCCCAATTACACATCTCCCTAATTCCATTGTCGGGCAAGCTTGCTACCCAATCTTCAATCCGGGAATGGGGTTCGCTGCGATGTGGTCGGCTATTGTAATGGAGCAAAAAGCGCATCAACCATGCGTTAGCTTCGGCTTCTGTCTCCGGTTCATGCAAGTGGTAGAGAGTTTCGTGCATTTCTTTGACAGTACGAAATGGTCGTTCCACCTTACCTTTGGAACGAGCCGTTACCCTTCGTCCATCTTTGCCGTTCGGCAGGTGAGTACGTACTTCAATTCCCAAGTAGCCCATAACTTTTTGAAACACTAAGCTTTTGGCAATGGGTCCATTGTCCATGTACAGCATTTTTGGAATGCCTTGAAAGGGAAAGTCGATTTCCGACTTGGGCGACATGGCTGCAAACAGAAACCGTAGTGCTGCTTCTACGTCTTCGCCATAGACTCCGTGGTACTCTTGGTATGCAACACCACTACGGTCATCGACGACACTATAAAGCATCAACAAGGGATGTCCGCGTCCTGGTTCTATCCAGACTGGTGATTTTACGTGCTTGAGGTCTGATGGGCTAAGGTCAAAGTGCCAACATTGGTTGCTGCACTCGGCTTGAAAGCGAACAGCAGGTGGCTGTCGTATGAGGGTATCGCGGTCATAGCCCCATTTTTTGAGATAACGATTGACGGTAGTTGCTTTCAATAACCCTGCTGGAGCTTGGACTTGACCATCTGGAGTGTTGATGCCGTGTTCTTCTAACAGGCGAATAGCTTCCACCGTCGATAAGTGACGACCTTTGCGGTTAGAGGTACGTATTTTAATGGCAGCAATCAAAGTACAATAGTGCTCTAGAGATGTTTTGGGGATGACACGCGGTACACCACAATCAACTCGTCGTACTGACCTTACTTGTTGACGCTCTCGTAACGCTCGATACACAGTATCGGACGAGATGCCATATAATCGGGCTATTTCTTCAACTAGTAACCGACGTTCAGCACTACGCGGTGGCAGTTGGTCTAGACGGCGACGCAGGTCTACAATTGCTTCTGATGGTATTTGTTTCTTGGACAAAATCCACCTCACCCAGTATGGTACGGATGAAGGTGTCGTTTCTCTAACCAGTCATAGAGGGTGGAAGGGGAACAATCGACGAGTTTGGCAATTGAGCGTTTGCTAATACCTTTGTTCAGGTAGCTGCGAATCTTTGCTTCATGAGCATCCAACTTTAAATGTGCAGATTTTCGTCCTTTCGGTCGCCCCAACACTTTCCCCTCAGCTTTGCGTTTGGCTAGTGCTTCGGTTGTTCTGAGTACAATTAACTCCCGTTCGATTTCTGCCGCCAAGCCCAAAACTGTTGCTGTGATTCGGCTTTGCATTGAGCCATCCAGTACCATACCTTGTTTGGCAATATGGACATTAATTCCTCTACGCACACAACATTCCAGCATTTCCAACACTTGTAATGTGGAGCGTGCCATACGGCTGACTTCTGAAAAAATTACTACGTCAGTTGCTTGCGCTGTTTCTGTCAGTAGCAGTCCTATGCCTCGCGACTCCCATTTCTCCCGTCCGGAAACAGTATCCTCTACAAATTGGATGGGACTCAAAGCGTGTATGTTGGCATATTCCAAAATGCCATGTCGCTGGTTATGTAGGTCTTGATGGTCGGTGGATACTCTTAGGTAAGCGTAAATAACCATAGACATACTCGCTGTCGGTTGAAACAGCGATTCGTATTTAATCGAACGGATATAATTCAAATTAAACCACGAAAAGCGTACATATATGTTTGGTGAAAAAGTTCGTATAAATTGGACATTTTTGAGGCGATAAATTCTGTACCTCAATCACAGCATGGGTTACGGCTTATTTGCAGTTAATGTGGTTTGAAAACCCTTGTTTGCGGTTTGAAAATTATGTTTGCAGTTTCATTTGCACAGAATGTGGTTTTGAGACCCCTCTTATTTGCAGAGAATGTGGTTTCGCTCATCGCCTTGTTTGCAGTTTTATCGCTGGATGTTTGCAGTTCGCTACAACTAGCCGAGAACCCAACACCCCAATCACTTGACCAAAGCCATAACTGGGAGAGTAAATTTGCTGTCCAACTGCAAGCCAGTCTGGTGGCGTGGGTGAGGAATGAGACACCGCTTTAACGAGAGCAGCGTAGTCGGGTTTGGAGAATTCTGATTGACTCATGACAATCTGCGTAAACCTAAATTTCCTCCCCTCCCTGCTGTGAGGCAGCAATATCAAAAAAACCGACAGCGTTAGGAGCATGTATAGCCACCCAACACCGTCAATTTCACAAAACACCGCTACACTAATTGCACACCATCTTCATCAAACGGCATCGCAGGATCTGGTTTGTTCCCACTCCTGCTGTCGCGCGGGAACTTCATTTTCTGCGACCAAATCCTCTTCAGCCCATTCTTCGCAGTATCCTTGTGGAGAATCTAGATTGACCGTGTAATTCCAGGTACTTGCAGAATACTCATCGAGTCGCAAACCGGTAATTTTGCCCGTTGCCCATTCTTTTGGTTGGCAGTAGCTGGTAATTGCAACCCGCGAGCCGAAAGTGTATTTGGGCAGTTCGGCTTCGGCGTGATTGAATTTGATTGTGATAGTTTTCAAAACAGTAGTAAAGATAAATTTCACTATCTCCGTGGCGTGAGCCATCAAAAAAGAACGACCTTTCCGCTCAGGTGCGGAAAGGCGTTATTCCACAAACCTACAACGGGATGATTCTCTGCGCTATCAACTCGGCTATCTTTTCTTTGAACCCTTCTGGACGTTCTATGGTGTTCATAGAAAGCCGTCCCTGGATTACGCATTGCTGTGCGGAGCGCAAACTACTTAGCTGCGTAGCGAGGTTTTCACCCCACGCCACCACTTTGATGGTTGAGGGAGGGGGTGGTACTTCCTTCTCATGGTGGTGAGGACTGTAGAATTCCCCCAAGCACTGAGCGATGTGGTCGCCGTCGCGGGTGTGTCGGTATTCAGGAGTAGCAACTACCGTGATTGCTATTGTGCAGTCATTCATAGATGATTCCTAAAAAGTGTCAAGATTAGTGTTATCTTCTACTTGGAGTCTGTCTTGTTTAGACCCTAGCAGGTGTAACTGATTGGCATTAACAATAGGTTTGGAACGTAGAGCGTCTGTAGTGCAGTCATTCCAGGTTTCAATCTTTAGGTAGCCACTTACACCAATTTGGTCGCCTTTACGGACGTAGTTGGCGGCAATTTCTGCTGTCTTTCCCCACAATTCGATATTGAACCAATCTGGGGGCGCGTCCTTAGCCCGCCGTCGCACCGCCAGTGATAAAGTTGCTTTGGCGCTCCCCGACTCAAAGAAGCGAATTTCTATGTTTGCACCAACCCGACCAATCAAGTTGACACAGTTGAGGGTGAGGATTTGAGGTGTAGGTGCGATTATCTCCTCAACTGCTGGCTCTGTTGCCTCTACTGCCTTTGTATCCGATATTGGCAGCGAGTCATCGGTGGGTGCCGGGTTAGTAGTAGTGGATGTTTTTCCCATGTCACTAAAATGAAATATCAATAATGCTTTGGCGTGAGCCAAAATAATTGACACGGTGTTTTTATTAAAAACAAATAACTAGATGCGCCAGTTGTAACCCTCAAAATCAAACTCCCCATAAAGGGGAGTGATTGGTTATTTTGGTTTACATGGCTATCTCAGTAACTGCTGGATTTTTGGATGTAATGCAAAGGCTGGGTATTTATCTAAGTCCTTTCGCACAGTCCAGATATTAAGGCTGAACCGTTCAGCAGAATGTTCCAAAACTCCATGCTGATGTTTGCAATTGAAGCTATAGATATCGCCATCATTAAGCTGCAATTTTTGAATGCTTGAAGCGTTTGGATTGTTACTTTTCCTATCAGTGTTGTAGATAAAGGTAGCAGTACCTAGATTGACACCACAGGCGCGTTCTATTGCATAAGTATCATCTCTATGCAAAGCTATAGTTCCTTTACTGCTAATGCCTTGCGTTTCTCCGCCGAAGGTGAGTAAGGCAATGTTAGAACCAGGATAGATGCGCTGGCAAAAATCCCACAAGCGCTGGTCAAAATGCGCGGCGATAATGCGATGTCGAGATAGCAAAGCTTCGTGGAATAGCCAGAGGCGATAGCGACCAGGAGCGTATTTACTAACGTCTCGTGTCATTTTTGGTATTAAACTTTGGCAGTGCGAACGCAGTGCTTCAAGTGTACTGGCTCTAACTTGGCTAAATTTATTGAAGGTCATATTTGTGTTCCTCAATTATTGCAATCATCGTTGTGTGTGAACACATCTTTGATTTCTGTCGCCTTGTAGGCATGGGGAGTGTCAATACTACAGGATTAGTAGAGGGTGAAAGTAGTCTTAGTTCAGGAATGGGTAAACTTAATTGTCCTTCCTGTTCAACTTGCGTTTTCTCAATTGAACAGTGTGGATAGGTAATGCGAGTTGTGTAATCACCGCTATAGCGGCGGTCGCCAAATACTCGTAGCTTCACAACGCGCTTTGTGAGCTATCCACCCCCGTTCGCTTTCTTTTCCTTGCAAAAGCGGTGGAATAATATTTGTTTGCCGCTCAATGATGACAATGCGATCGCCTCCGGCACTGTTGCCACTCAATGATGACAATGCGATCGCCTCCGGCACTGTTGCCACTCAATGATGACAATGCGATCGCCTCCAGCACTGGGCTCCGCGCAATCGCCTGATAAATCTTTCCACATCAGTCAAAGATGCTTTCGTCATTGCACACCACGCCATACACACCACGCTTTGTACATTGAGGGTGGGGACTTGCGCGAACCCGTTAACGGCTTGGGGGTTCCTGAAAACCACGCTGACGCTGATTGATAAATCATGGTTATTGCTTGTTAACTTGCACTAGGGCTGTTATTCTTACTATACCCTAAATATTAGGGTATTTTATCCGAAAAGCTCGAACTAGGAGAGAGGCAAAGGAGGCAAACTTGAGTAAGATTGCAATGCTAAATCTATTGTTTGTAAATCCCAAAGCCTTGAACCCCGAAAAGTTTTGCGAGAAGTACGCTAAGAAGCAAAAAGGTGAGTGGGGCTATAGAGCCAACTGGAATAAGCTCTTAGCCTACGTGCTTGACGTGAGTGAGAAGACTGTGGAATCCTGGGGACCTGACTTTGAAAACTGCCCAGAAAAGTACCAAAAGCGACTCGCTGAGATTGATGCCCTCAAGATTGCAGAGGCAATTCTCAAGAAGCATGGGCTAAGTCAAGAGTTTTTGGATGCCCTTGAATAAATACCCTAAAAATTTCTCCTAAAAATTTACCCTATTTTTTAGGCTAAAGTATTGCCCTTCACCTGGAAGGGCTTTATTGTTAAAGGCAAGATTCGTGCAATTGCTCAAATCTTGCCTGTAAAGTCTTGTCCACTTTGATATTCCTTAGTAAGCTCCAATCCACGAGAGCACTGCCAAGGGTCGATTAACAAAACATAATGGGGATGTAATATGTCTTCTGACACCTTTGTACCGCCTATTTGGGTCGTATGTACTCAGGAGGGGCTAAGGATGAGAATTGCCCTTAAGCCTGAATTATTTGGAACTGTCACCAATGGTGAGCAACTACAAAGCATTAGGCGATTCCAAAGATTCGGAAGTAGCCCTACCAATGGTGACTACATTGAGGGCGTTGTCGCCGTAACCAGCCAAGTTGGTCTGGTCATTGGGATTCATCGCAGATTGTATGTTACCTGGATGTCTCCAGCGGTTGATCCTGTGCTGAACTTTAGTCGGTACTTCGCCACAGTCTTAGCACTGCCGATTGCTATGACTAAGCCATATCCAAAGATACACAGCCGTTCCACTCGTGCTGTGTCCCTCTTAGAAACGCAACGCTTTGCAAGTCCATCAAATCTTCCAGAAAATACTCACTCTGAACCACCAAATTTCTAGCGCTGGTTGAGAATCCTCGGATCAGATTTCCAAGCGCATCCACACAAACTTTTCACACCATTTGTAAGATCAACAGCAGTTCCCGACATTTATCTATGCAATTGCTGGGATGCGTCAGTCTTTACGGAAAGCGCACTTTTCAGTTACAGTGTAGTTTCTCTGGATTGATTTGAAACTGTATACTGGTCATCTTTCGCTTTCCGGGTAGCTCTTGGGCATCTAAGATATAGCCCTCAGCTTGCAGTTCCTCTATTGTCCGCCACAAAATTTGATTGTTCCTAGATAAGTTACTGCCCAACAAATCTAGATTCTTGAATAGATATTGCTTAGAAACCAGCAGATATTGCCCATCAATCAGCGTATCCCATTTCATTCGACTACCAAGATAAACCAACAGTTTCATCTTGTAGTCATGCTTGGCATTACTCCCCAGCTTCTGCTTGGTGTCTACGCTGTTTGAAAACAACACATAGTCTCCTGTTCGCTCTGGTCCATCAAAAAATTCCAGCGCCACCGTGTAAGCATCTGCTAATTCATAGGTGTAATCGGCAGCCTTTGCTAAATCGAAGTCTCGTGGCAAATTATCAATTTCGTAATCTCGGATGCGGAGGATACTCTTGACAATGACCTTCGCTCCGATTGTGTTGCCTTTTTTCAGAGACTTGGCGAACACTAGTTCAGTTCTGTGGAGAGCAACCAAATCTTGGTTAAGCTGCGATCGCAATCTGGTTGTGAAACTACCATCCTGACCACGGGTATAACCCAAACTCTCCAACAAATCATTAGAACGAAAAGAAACTAAACGACTGTTACCCTGCTCTCGCGCTTCCTTGTACAGGAATAATACAATGGCAACCTGCCTCGTATTTAAAAAGGTCAACAATGCCATAAATAAGCGCTGAACTCGGCGGTCTTGAATCTTCTCCAAACCTTTGCTAATTCCTTGATCTGTACACGCTGTTAAGTCTAGATTGGCATATTGAGAAATCAGATCTTCCCACTCCTGTGCAGAAATATTATCTAGTGAGACGCGACGGGTAACAGCAACTTCGGACTTGTCTTTGGGATCAGCAGCAACCCGCATCTCCAGGTAATAACCATCTGCATCAGCACGGAAAATTGGTAGTCGCACATCAGGGTTTTTAATAGATGCTCCCGCTCTAGGTAATATCATCAGCAGCTGTCCGTCCACTGGAAAAGCAGTGTCTTCTTTGTTCACACTTACTCCTCACTATTTTGAACAAATTTTATCAAGGGTATGCTGTCTTGGGGCAGTTACTTCAGTATTTTAGAAACGGGCAGACGCCAAATGTAACAAATCTCAACATTATCCGTGAGTCCGGCGTATGATTTTGAGCCTTTTAACCGTGAGCTCGGTTACAGTTTTATCCGTGAGTCCGGCGTATATCATTCCTTTTTATCCGTGAGTCCGGCGTATGATTTTATCCGTGAGTCCGGCGTACAGTTTTTTATGGTTGATTTTTTTAGGACTTACACAGCATGGCTTGTAAAACTTTATCCGTGAGTCCGGCGTACAGTTTTATCCGTGAGTCCGGCGTATATCGTCCCTTTTTATCCGTGAGTCCGGCGTACAATTTTATCCGTGAGTCCGGCGTACAATTTTATCCGTAAGTCCGACGTATACGAGATTTTACCCCCTTGATATCCTAATCTTTCAATGCTAAGTTCTAATTTTGACAAGCTCAGTTGTTCATGACTGTCAGTTTGTTACTTTAGCCAAGTACTACATAGGGCTGCTATGTTTACAACTAAAAGCGAGATGCCTACAGCGGGCTACGCCTACGCTCTTTACCGCCGGACTTATATAAAGCAACATCTCGGCGGCAATTCCCCACCCGTTATAGCCGCAAGGCTTAACGCGGGAAAACATTACAAGGGACAGAAATATCTATCTCCAGATTCAGCAACTCCAAACTGTCCTGGCATTTAAAGTAGAAAGCCGAGGAGAACAGCGAAGGTTCTCTCCCGACTTACCTAAAAAGGAACTTTGTTAAAGTCAACGCAGTTGGCGCTGCGTCCAAAAAGTCCAAACAACATAGACTTTACTTTAGCAAACTTCTCGTTAAAAGGTAAGCGCAGAGAGTTGTACTTTTGCTGCTGTCCCGGCTCCGTAAACTAAGAAATTCACGGAGTTCGTGTTCTATGGAAGTGACATCCGCAAACTTTGCTTTTTCTGACTGGCTAAGCCTTGATACTGGCATGAGACACGGATTTCGTGCCAGTTCCTCTAAATATCGTAATCGTGCATTAGCTGTCTTCTCTGCGCTCATGCCTGCTTTGAACGAGGAGGGCGCTTAGTGATGACTATACAATTTTCATCGTTTGAAATTGATACCTCACAAGCAATTAGGCAGCTAGAGCTTTTGGGATACCACCGGGGCGATGCTGTTTATGTCCGGGCTTTCTTGCCCAAAGAAGACCTGCGTTATGCTCCTAACACTGGACGCAAAGCTGATAAGCTCAAGTTCAAACAAATTTTGCACTGGCAGCAGCAGGGTTATGGCATATATTTTGTGATCAACGGCGGTGGTCACAAAGATGAAGATGTTCAACTCTGCCGTGCGGTTTTCATTGAGCATGACGACTTGGAAATAGCATTACAGCGGGATTTGTGGCAAACGCTCTCACTACCAGAACCAACCTTTCAAGTCCAAACACGAAAATCTGTCCATTCTTACTGGGTGTTTGAAAAACCTATCCCAGTTCAAGAGTGGAAGCAGTTGCAAACTGATTTGCTGACTTACACTGGCGCTGACGGAGCCATCAAAAATCCTAGTCGGGTGATGCGATTGGCTGGTGCATGGCATATCAAGCCCGGGGAAAAGCCGCTACGTTGCAATATTATCTCCCAGTCTGGTCTTCGGTACACCTATGAGGAATTGCGCTCGTGTGTTCCAGTGCAGCAGCATCCCAAGTTAATCGAATCACAGGTTGAAGCAGTCCAATTACTAGCTCAAGTGTCACCACAAGAGCAACAGTACACTCGCTATCAAGATATTTCTGTGCCAGTGCCAGTTGCGGTACCGCTCGAAGTCTGTCTTTCCAAAGAGTCTCGCGCTTTGCTTAACTTTGGGGTGAACAAGGGGGTCCGCAATACCAATGGGGCAAAACTAGCACGAGACTTAATTGGTACTGCCAATCACCTTACTACTATCGGTCAGCGGTTTGACGGTGATTCACAGCAACTTTTGCAGGACTACGCTAATCGTTGCACTCCACCACTGCCAGTCAAAGAAGTTGATGCCATCTGGAAGTCAGCCGAGAAAGACCGCCCTGGTCCCAGCTGCACACCTTCAGGTGTGGAAACTTGTATTAGGGCTTGGTACTGGAATACTTATATCAAGTTCAATCAAAATTCATTGGCTAGTTCTGGTAATCCGTCTGGAAGTCCTGGTTTTAGTAATGTTTCCAGTGTTGGGAAGAAGCCGCCTGTTTCAGATGTTGCACTACCCGAATCTCCTACGAAGACGCTACGCGAACGCATTCTACAAATTTTGGGCAGTTATAATTCCCAGTCAATGCGAGCGATCGCATTGATGGATTTGGCAGCTTTGGTAGGACTTCCATATCGGCAAATTGAGCAGCTCGCCAAGCTACTTACAGATGAAGTAGATTTGCAGACTGATACTTTAGTTGCCACCCAGAAACTTTCATCTCTGCTGAAAACTTGCCCTCAGCAACTTGACCTTACCCGATTGCTCGAACCTCAGTTCGCCCGACGGTTGATTGATACTGCTAACGCCATGCCGACGGCTCCTGAATTTTTATTCACGACGCTCCTGGCAACTGCGGCCTCTGTTGTTGGGTCAGCTGCACGGGTCATTGTGAAACCGTCCGGTAAGTACACCCAACCACTGGTGATGTGGACGAGCATTGTAGCTGAATCTGGGTCCGTAAAAACTCCGGCACAACGGGTAATTATTGACCCCTTGGTGCAACTGGAAGCTGAGGCATATGATCGCTATCAGATAGAAGCGGCTGAATACAATAAGCTACAAACAAGGCGTAAAGGCAAAAAGCAGGATGAAGACTCACAAGAGGAGCCGCCAACTTCCCCCGTCCGCCAGCGCTACCTAACTAAGGACAGCACACTGGAGACGTTGCAGCGGATTCATAGCGAAAATCCACGGGGGCTGCTGTACTACCGAGATGAACTAGCAGGACTATTCAAAGCCCGTAATCAGTATCGTGGTGGTTTAGGAGCTGATGAAGAGCAGGAACTCGACCAATTCAACGGGTCTGCAATTATTTACGACCGCTCAGAAAAATCTGTGTGTTTACCCAAGAGTGCCATTTCACGCACGGGTAGCATCCAGTGGGAAGTCTTAGCTGCTATGATGGGGGATCATAACGACTACAACGGCAATTTTGCCCGGTGGCTGTTCTGTGCTGCTAAGTCTCCCAAACGTTACCTACGGTTAGTTGGAGAAAATACTGCTCCCGATACTGGTATTTCCGAAGCGCTGCGTCAGCTTTACATAAAACTTGCCTCTGTGCCAGAACAAGATTACTTTTTAGACACAGAGGCGGCTGTGTTTTTCGAGGCGTGGCAACATTCTCTTGTAGATGCCCAAGCTGGTGAGGAATCCTATGGACTTAGGGTAGTCTACGCCAAGATTGAAGCTTACACAGCGCGGTTGGCTCTGTGGTTACACATTGTCAATACTGTCTTAAGGGGTGAAACTCCAAGCCAGGTTATTTCTGGTGACACGATGGAAAAAGCAATTGAGCTAGCTGCTTATTTCCTTTGGCAGCATAAATTGATTCATGCTCAAAATTCCCCGGAATCTGGGCTGATGTCTTGGGGTCTGAAAATCCAGAAGGTGGCTGAACGCCTGGGAGGAGCTACAGCTTCCATGCTTAAAAGTGGCATCCGCGCTTTCCGAAAGAAACCGACTTTTGAAATCCGGCGGCTGATGGAAATGATGGCAGCTGCAGGTTGGGGTCGGATTGAGGATAAAGGATCTAATTTAGTCTATGTGCCAAATGGTGCGCCACCAAGCGGGATTGACAAATTTGACAGAGATTTGACACTTGTGTCAATTGCTCAAACATCCACCAATACTGCTTTTGACAACAGAATTGACTCAGTTGACACAATTATGGCGGCATCTCTTTCTTCAGAGCAACTCACTAGCTGCCACTTAAATTCCTCATTGGGAGCGGAAGATGTAGAGTCATGTCAATTTGTCAATTCAACTCCTCAAATGCCTACCGCTACTGGCACTGATTCGATTGACACTTTTGTTCAATCGGGATGTCAATTGTCAACTGATGAATTGTCAAATATAGAATTAACAGGCGATCGCCTGAGCGAACGGCACTGCGCTCCGCGCGCTCACGACGAAGCTGACCGCTCTAATGATAATGCGCCTCATCTCGTTGAGTCCGGCAGTGTACCAACGCTCTTGCCATTAGATGGTGACTCAGCACTGTTAGCGGAGGGTCTCCCCCAGGAGAAGACGGGTTTCTCCGAAGTTTGCCAAGAGGGAGGCTCTCCTGGCAAGTTCTCTCCATTGCACGTGACTGACGCTCGCGCTGGCGCAGCCTCTTCATTAGGAGAAGCGTATCCGAAGGATTCATCTCGAAGAGGTGATGGTGAGTCAGCACCAGAGTACTTCTTACAAGCATCTACTCAAACAGTAGCCGCTATGACCGCTGACTCAGCTTTGCCGGACGCGACACCCCAGACAGAACAAGATGTGAATGCAACGGCTATAGCTAGCAACTTAAACAACCGCAAGCTCCAGCCAGTCGAGGTGTTAACAGCGGCTGGAGAGTGGATTCGTGGATATTTCATTGATGCTTGCGTGAGGATTGCCAATTTAGTCGGCGTTAGTCAACAATTCACTTTATTTAATACAGATGGAACTCGGTACACATTTGTTGGACAAATCCGACCAGCACCATCGAGCTAAGTCGGAGCGTATTGAAAACTCCGACTTTTGTTGCTTTAGAGCATCTTGTGTTCAATTCTCACCTTTTGTGACACTCTTAGGGTGCGCTTACGTTCACGTTCACAAGTAGTAACCACACATCAGCTACGGAACCTAGCTGATGGACCCAAGAGTTAGGAAGTACGCTCAGACCGTGAAAACGGACAATAACCGCACCCTAAGAGTGAAGTTTCTCCGTACAAAAGTTTCAGCAGTTTTGAAGAGGTATCAATTATGACTGCAGAACTGGAATTCAAGCCTGGTAAAGAAGTTCATGCAAAAAAAGCGAAGAAGCAGCAAAAAAGAAGTGGTAGCAAAATTTTAGTCCCCACGTCCTCTAATCCTTTAGAGTGTGAACTGGTAGAAGGCGAACCCAAGCTAAGGGAAGAATTTTCAACCCTGTCTGAATTATCAGCAGTTGATACCGCAGTAGTTGCAGTTGAGGTGCTAGAGGAGCTAACCGAGGAGGAAGTAGCTGACCGCCACAGGTTGGAGCTAAAAATAGAACGGGCATTTTATGAGGCGGGTTGTGCTTTGAGGGAACTGAGGGAACGGCGCTTATACCGGAGTACTCACAAGACTTTTGAGGAATACTGCCGCGCTCGCTTCAATTATAGTCGCGACACTGCTTACCTGAAGATTGCGGCTGCTGTTGTCTGTGACAACATTCAGAAATTTTTGCCGACCAATGGTCGGCAAATTCCTATGCCGACCAATGAGCGTCAGTTGCGCGATTTAGCTAAAGCGAATTTTGAACCAGAGATTCAAGCGGCTGCATGGTTGCAGGGTGTAGAAGAAGCAGGCGGTAAAGTACCAAGTGGACGTATTGTCAAGGGCATTGTGGAACGACTGAAGGAAAAACCTTTATCTCTTGCCACTGATTTTTGCCAAATAGGTGACGTGTTTACCTTAACTAGGTTAGAGGGTAGTGAACGTAAATATAATGGCTGTTGGGCGATCGCATCTGTACTCAATGACTTTACTGTAGAGGTTGACGTTCATGATACTACCCTAAACGTGAAACCTGAAAACCTCAACAAAATTGACTCACCAGAAGTACATCGTCAACTGCCACAAATCCTCAAACGCATTAAGCGTTTACGATCTGGTGGAATGCTAGACCGCTGTGCTTATACGGTGTTGGAGTCTTTGGGACGACAGACTTACTTGACCCCTGTTGAGGAAGGCTTGTTGCAATGGTTGGAGAAGTATTATGGACTTGGTGACAAAGAAAATTAGAAAGAGCGCGAAAAACCTAGGGTTGTGTTGCAAAAACTGGCATCTCTGACGGGGAGCGATCGCCCCCTCCGCAACACCCTCAAGAAACACCTGCATTGTTGATTTGATGAAAACCTTGCTGGTCATCGGTTCCATCCATGTGTTTCTTCTGTGGTTTACAAAAACGCTCAAAGCGTAAACATCATGTTCTGGCACGAGGGTTGGCATTGCCTCTGAAGTTGATTAATTAGCTTTACTTATAGAACCCATTTGATATCTTTTTTCTAGATAGTAGCTAGTCGTTTGAGCATCAATCGAATAAAACAAAGCTTGAGCTTGGCATTGGCACGAGCGAGTGTCCGGTCAAAATTTTTGACTAAACTTTTACATCGCTCTACCCGGAGAGCGATTTTTTTCGGGGGAGGTGGGGGACAATTAGCCAGGGTTTTAAACATC